>NZ_JAMYOR010000019.1:0-106622 GCF_040319965.1 Mesorhizobium sp. M0830
ATCCTCGGCGAGGTCACGTCAACCGAATGCCGAAATTACTTCACCGAGGCTGGCTATGCCCAACCTAAATTCATCCCGCTCTAGCTGTGAGCTTTCAGAGGGTTGTCCATTCGGACCGGACCGAGGAGACTGGAGTTACCACGCTGCAGCACTCACCGGAGGTCCGAATGAACATCCACAAGAATGCCCGTCTCACGCCGCTGCGTCGAGAGGAGATGGCGCTGTCGGTCATTGAGGGGCGTCTTTCCCAAGCCCATGCGGCGCGCGTCTACGGCGTGTCGGTCAGGTCGCGTCACACCGCCCTGTTTTGCGTTGGCGCACGGCCGCCGCCGTCGGCGACGAGCACAGCACCGGTGACGAAGGAGGCGGCATCGGAAGCCAGGAACAGGCAGCAGTTGGCGATCTCAGCCGGCTCGGCGACACGCCTGAGCGCAATGCGGCCGGAGAGCGCGGTGAACTCCTCGTCGGGCGTCGAGCCGTTGGCCGCTGCCGCCACTTCCATTTCGTAGACGCTCATCGGCGTGCGCACCCAGCCAGGCGCCACAGCGTTGGCGCGGATGCCGTCGGGGCCATGTGCAAAGGCCAGCGAGCGGGTGTAGGAGACGAGTGCTGCCTTGCTGGCCGAATAGGCGGCATTTTGGCCGCTGGCGTTGAAGGCGCCGACGGAGGCGATGTTGACGATCGCGCCGCCGCGCTTTTTCATGAGCGGCAGTGCGGCGCGGCAGACCATCATGGCGCCCGTCACATTGACCGCAAAGCTGCGCGCCCAGGTTTCGTCGCTCAGGCTCTCCGGTTCGTCGAGGATCATCAATCCGGCGGCGTTGACGACGATATCGAGACACCCGCCGCAGGCGTCGATGGCACGTGCGACATCGTCTGCGCTGGTGATATCGCCGCGTACGGCGGCACCGCCGCTCTCCTTGACGGCGCCGTCCAGTGCCTCGCCGCCGAGGCCGAAGGCGATGACTTCGGCGCCGTGCCGGCCGAACAATTCGGCCGTGGCGCGGCCCATTCCGGTGGCAGCTCCGGTGATCAGGGCTTTGCGGCCTTCGAGGCATCGGCTCATGTCAGCCCCCAATGGCGCTCGACGGCGAAGCCGGTTTCCGGCAGCGTTGAGCCGCCGTCGACGACGATCGTCTGGCCGGTGGTGTATTTGGCCTGCTCCGAGGCGAGATAGAGCATGGCATAGGCAATGTCGTCCGCCTCGCCGAGATGGCCAACGGGGATGTGTTGGCCGAGGCGCCCGGCAGCTTCCGGCGCGCTCATCGTGCCCCTACCCGGCTTGGTTATGAAGCCCGGCTCGATACCGTTGACGGTAATGCCGTCGCGCGCGAATTCGAAGGCAGCACCCCGAATGAAGGCGTTGACGCCGGCCTTTGCGGCCGAGTAATGCGCGCCGCCGGCCATCGCCACGCGCGCCGACACCGAGGAGGTGACGAGGATGCGGCCGAAGCCATTGCGGCGCATGACAGGAGCTACTGCCTGCGCCAGCCAGAAGCAGGGTTTGAGGTTGAGCCCAAGCGCCGCTTCGAGCTTGTCCTCGTCGAGATCCTCGATCGAAGCCCAGGGGCAGCCGCCGGCATTGTGGACGACGATGTCGAGCCGGCCCGCCTGGCGCACGATGTCGCCGACCAGTGCGTGGATCCTGGCGCGATCGAGGCCGACCAACGGCACCACCCGTACGTCCAGCTTGCGAGCGGCGAGGTCGGCGGCCAGCGCTTTTGCAACATCAAGGGTTCGGTTGGCGATGACGACCGAAGCGCCGGATTCAGCGAAGCGCGTGACGATCGCGGCACCGATGCCGCGTCCGCCGCCGGTCACCAGCGCCACCTTGCCGCTGAGGTCGAATGGTTGCGCCATCGCTCAGACGACTCCGGCGCCACACACGAGATCAACGAAACGGGTGAAGACCTCGGCGTGGCGGTCGACATCGGCCTCGGTCGTCGCCGGACACATCAGGAACATGGTGTGGAAGGGCGTCACCAATATGCCCTCGTTCATGTAGAAGGTGTGCAGCAGCGTCTCGAGATCGCCGCGCCGGCCGGCGATGACGTCGGCGCCGTTCCGCGGCGGATCGGGCATGAACATGATCTCGGCGCGGGCGCCCATCTGCGTCACATGCCAGCGCAGCTTATTGGCGTTTATGATGCCACGTGCCATCTCCGCCAGCCGCGAGGCTCTGCCGATCATGATTTCGAAGTTGGCGGGCGTGAGCACCTCTTCCAGCACAGCGCGCATCGTGGCTACGGTGAGCGCGTTGCCGGCCAGCGTGCCGCCGATGCCGAGATGGGCCGACTGGCGCACGCGCGGATTGACCATCGGCACGATCGCCCACAACCGCTCGGCGATCGCCTGCGAGACGCCGAAGATGCCGGCCGGAATGCCGCCGGCGATGGCCTTGCCGGCGACCAGAATGTCCGGCTCCAGCCCGTGCAAAGAGGTATAGCCGCCCGGGCCGCTGGAGATCGTGTGCGTCTCGTCGATGATGAGGATCGTTCCGGTGCGGCGGGTGATCTCGCGAAGTGCTGCATGAAAGCCATCGGCGACCGGGATCATGCCGAAATTGGTCATCAGTGGCTCGGTCAGCACGCAGGCGACGTCGCCGGCCGAGAGTGCCGTTTCGAGCGCGGCGACATCGTTGAACTCGACCACCTTCGATACCGCCGAATGGTCGACCCCGTTGGGATGGATCATGTTGCGCAGGCCGACACGGCCGTCGCGGATCTCGACATGCGCTTCCTCGACGCCGCCGTGATAGCAGCCGGAAAAGACCAGCACCTTGTCGCGGCCGGTGATCATGCGGGCGATGCGGATGGCGCCGCGATTGGCGTCGGTGGCCGAGGTGGTCAGCGTCCAGTAGGGCAGTCCGAAGCGACGCTGCAGCTCAGTGCCGACCCACAGGCTGTCCTGCGTCGGCAGCATCATCGTTGTGCCGTTCTGCAACTGGCGGAGTGCGGCGCGCGTCACCGCCTCCGGCGCGTGGCCGCACATGCCGCCAGTGTCGCCAAGCGCGAAGTCGACATAGTCATGACCGTCTATGTCGCTTATATGGGCGCCGCTGGCCGTGGTGGCATAGACCGGAAAGCCGCCGGCCCAGCGTCGCATCCAGTGCGAGGGTCCGCCATAGAGGAAATGCTGCTTGCCCTCTTCCCAGGCCGCCGCCGAGCGCGGATGCGTGTCACGGAAGCGCTGCTGCTCGCGGTCGAGCAGCTCACCAATGGTCGTTGAATGCAAATCGTTTCTGCTGGCAGCCATCACAGCGCTTAACTCTCCCTGCCGCGCGGTTATTTTAGCGCGCGCTCTCGTTCCCGATCTGGTTCACTATTTGAACCGATATTTTGTATGCTATAGACTGCAAGGCCGGTCGGCTGCTGTCAAGTTAATTCACATGCGAAGTATCTCGGAGAATCGATAATGAGCACAGTCGGCAAGGCGGTTTCGTTGCTGGAGCTGTTCACGCTCGGCGAACCGGAGATCGGCCTCTCCGACCTCGCCCGCAAGGCCGGTCTCGACAAAGCCACCGCAAGGCGCCTGCTGGTAGCGCTTTCCAACCACCGGCTGATCGAGCAGGAGCCGAAGAGTCGCCGCTACCGGCTGGGCGCCGGCCTGTCGCGGCTGGCCCGCATTCGCGACGCACATTTCCCCTTCGTCCGCGTCGCGGCGCCTGTGGCGCGAGAGCTTTCGCTCGAAACCGGCGAGACCGTGCATCTGTCGGAATTCAGCGCCGGAGCGCTGCTGACCGTCTATGTTGAGCTTTCCACCAAGGCCAACCGCGTCAATGTCGATGTTGGCCAGGTGCTGCCGCTGCACGGCACAGCGTCCGGCGTCGCCTTTTTGGCCGCTTCAAGCCCGGATGTAGTTGGCGCCTATTTCAAAAAGCCGCTGCAGGTGTTCACCCCGCATACAGTGACGCGGCCGGACAAGATTGTGGAAGCGATACGGCTTGCCACCACGCGCGGTTACTCTCGCAGCGCACAGGGCTATGAGGAAGGCGTGCACAGCATCGCCGCGGCGATCCTCGGCGCTGACGGGCAGCCGATCGGCACCTTGGCGGTGGCTTCGCCCGTCTCACGCGTCGACGACGCGACCGCAGCCACACAGGGCAGGGCAGCAATCAAGGCAGCGCGGTTGATCACAGCGCGTCTCACCGGCGAACCTTAGCCTTGCATCTCCGCGACGGATGCATCGGGCATGCCCTTGCGCCATAATCTCGCAAAATCAGTCGGAACGAGCGGCTGCTCTCGCCCGGATATCCGCTGAGCGAAGGCGCTTCGCGCAATGCCGCGAGCTGGCTCATTTAGCCGGCGATCAGACTTCCGCTGCCCAAAGATCAGTTTCCGATCGGTTGGACCGGGACGGCTGGTCGAAACCCGCTCGGGGCGTTCGGTGGAGTTCGTCGCCGCCGAGGGCCTCGTTAATCGCCGCTATATCTGGGCGCCCTCGCTGAACGCGGTGCTTGGCGGCGTCCTGATCTTCGCCGGCGTTCATGTTTGGACCGCCGACACCCCGACCAGGGAATCACGCGCGGCCTGGATTGCCAATCTCGACAAGATCGCAGCGCGCAAGCCGGCGGTCGTCGTGCCGGGGCACATGACGCCTGAGTCGCCGGTCGACATCTCCGCTATCGAACACACCAAGACCTATCTTCTGGCCTTCGAGCAGGAACTCGCCAAGGCCGCGGACGCCGCCGCGCTGAAGAGCGAGATGGAGGCCCGCTTCCCAGGCCTCGGCATGGGCGTCGCTCTCGACATCGGCGCGAAGGTCGCCAAGGGCGAGATGAAGTGGGGATGAGATGACCCAATCTCGATCTGATCCGGAGGACCTATGAGGGGTCCTCCGAGGGGAAGGCCTTCCCTGTGCCGGCAGGGATGCCCTGATGAAAGGCGTCTTCCAGTGCTTGGCCACCGAACGGACAGGCCACCGCGCTGACGTGCACGACCATCTCGCCGATGACGACCGGGTACCGCCTTTGAGACGGCTCGGCCGCAAGGTCGGGCCTTTCCGTATGGCAGCGGCATAGGGCCCTTCAGTAACGCCGATACCAGGATTTCGGTCCGATCGGCCGGCGCGTCGTGAAGCACTTCCGCCGTTGCGGCAAAGATGCTTATCATGTTAAGGATGGCGCGGCGCTGCCGCAGCGTCACAATCCCGCGACAAGACGGGAACAACGAGAATGTGGAGGAGACTATGACCGCCCAACACGTGAGCGTCGCCGACGGCGAGGCTTTCCTATCTGCGTCGCGGATGCTGTTCGGCCCGATCAGCCAGCGTTTCTCGCGCGGCGAGGCGCCGTCGCTGCCGAAGCTCGTGTCCGTGCATCTCGGCTCCTGCCGGCTCTCCGAGATCAAGGCCAAGTCGCATCTCGTCGTCAGCGACCGCACCTTCTGGCGCAGCTTCGATCCCGATGCGATCAAGATCCTGATGCAGCTCAGCGGCCACAGCCGGTTCGAGCAGCAGGAGGTCGCGGTCGATCTCGGCCCACGCGCAGCGATCATCTATGATCCAATGCACAGCTATTCGCTGCAGAACCTATCGGATGTCGACCAGCTCATCCTGCAGGTGCCGCGCTCGACCTTCGGCGACGGGACGCTGGCGCGGCTCTCGGCGCCGGTGCCGTTGCCCGGCAACGACGACAGCCTCACCCACATTGTTTCCGGTCTGATGCAGATGGCGATCGGCACCGCGCACAAGCTCGACGAGGCCGGCTGCCGCCGTGTCGGAGAAAGCCTGATACAGCTCGTCAACGGACTGATCCAGGCAAAGCCGACGGCGCCGGAATTCCGCCGCTCGCCGCTGGAAGCGCTGCGCGAACGCATCGTCGCCTATATCGACGCCAACTTGGCGCGCTCAAACCTGTCGGCCGAGGACATAGCCCGCCACATGGGCTGCTCCCGCCGCTATCTGCACCGCGCCTTCGAAGGCGAAGGCACCACATTGGAGCGGTTCGTATGGGATAGGCGGCTGGAGCGCAGCAAGGAGGAGCTGCTGTCGCCCGCCCGCGCCTCAGTCTCGATCTCGGAAATCGCGTTTGCCTGCGGGTTCAATTCGAGCGCACATTTTTCGCGGGCGTTCAGAAGCAAGTATGACGTGGCGCCGAGAGATTTGCGGGAGCGAGTGCGAATGGTGGTGCATTAGGAAGGTGCTGTTAGCCCTACTTTATCGGATGCACCAAGTTTGTTTTGCGCCCATATATGAGGCACATTGTATCCTCACCTTTCATCATTTTTGGAGGGCTCTCACTCCCGACTTGCAGCGCTTGCGTTTCAACTGTCGGCGGTACCCAGTTCGATAGGGCTGTACCCAGACCTCAAGCCGTCCGCGCCCTGCCCGCAAAACTCCGCATCAGCCCCTTCGGCAAGAACAGCATTGCCAAGATGATGGTCAGCCCCGAAATCACCGGGTGATAATCCGGCACTACTATGCGCGCCAGGTCGAACACCGCGTACATGACGAAGGCGCCGAGGATCGGGCCGAGCAGAGTACCGGTGCCACCGACCACCGTCATCATCAGCGGCAAAAGCATCCAGTCGAGGTCGAAGACGGAGTCCGGGCCGACATGGAAGATGTAGTAGGTGTAGAGGCTGCCGGCGACCCCGGCGATAAAGGCGCTGCCAGCAAAGGCGGCGACCTTGACCCTCAATGTGTCGATGCCGTTGGCCGAAGCTGCCATCTCGTCGTCGCGCACGGCGATCAGCGCCAGGCCATAGCGCGAGCGCATCAGCAAGCGGATGGCAAGCGCCGTACCCACCATCAGGCCGAGCCCGACCAGATAGTGGGGCAAGAGCGTATCGAAGGTGCCGGCGGGCGCGACGACGCCGAAGGCGCCCCCGGTGAAATCACCGCCATTGATGAACATCACCTTGACGATCTCGCCGAAGCCGAGCGTGCCGAGCGCGAAATAGTCGCCGCGCAGCTTTGACAGCAATGGCAGGCCGATGATGATGGCGGCGACGGCCGCGACCAGCCCGCCCAGCATCATCGTCACCGGGTCGAAATAGTAGATCCGCGGATAGGCGTCATAGAACGAGCCCCAGAGATAATTGCCGCTCCACAGGATGGCGATGGTGTAGGCGCCGAGCCCGAAGAAGGCATGGTTGCCGAGGCTGATCTGACCGCCGAAGCCGGCAACGAGGTTCCAGCCTTGCGCCATAGTGGCGTAGATGAAAACGAAGAACAGGAACGAGAAGGCATAAGAATCGATCGCGCCGGGCAGGAGCGGCACCAGCGCGAGGGCCGCGACCACGGCAATTGCGATCCCAATCCAGATTTGTTTCGGCAAGGCTTTCTTCATCATGACGCTCAAGCCTTCTTGTAGGGCCGGCTGAACAGGCCTTCCGGCTTGAACATCAGCACCGCCAGGAACACGCCGTAGGCGATGGCGTTGGTCCAGCCGCCCGAGATGAAATACTGCACATAGGCTTCGATCAGGCCGAGGATGATGCCGCCGGCAAGTGCGCCCGCGACATTGCCGATCCCACCCAGCGCCAGTGCCACCAGCGCCTTGAGGCTGAAGATGAAGCCGGCGAACGGGTTGAACGGGAATGTCGTCGCCACCGCGACGCCGGCCGCTCCGGCGAGCGCGATGCCGATCGCGAAGGCGATGGCGTTGACGCGGTGCGGGCTGATGCCCATCAGTGTCGCCGACTCCATGTCCTCGGAGGCCGCGCGCACCGCCTTACCGACCAATGTCTTGCGTAGGAACAGCACCACCAGGCCGGTACCGGCGAGCGCAATCACAAAGCCCATGGAACGGGTGAAGGAGGTGCGCACGCCCAAAATCTCGATGCCGCTCGCCGTGTAGGAGGTGACGATGGCCGCGGTGTTGCCGCCCCAGATAACCGTCATCAGGTTCTGGATCAGGAACATCAGACCGACCGCGATCAAGAGCGAGATGTTGCGGTCCTCCGCTGCCGCCGCGCGGCGAAACAGGCCTTGGTAGACCAGCCAGCCGACGACGAGCCCGACGGGCACGACGATCAGCAGCGACACGAACGGGTCGATCCCGATGCCATAGAACAGCGCCCGTACGAAATAGGCGGACAGGATGATCATCGCGCCCTGCGCCAGAAAGATCAGCCGCATGGTGCCGAAGATGAGGCTGAGACCCACCGCCGCAACGCCGTACATGGCGCCGCCCAGCGCGCCGTTGAGCGACAGCTGCAGCAGGATTTCGGGAGGCGGAATGTTCTGCATCATTGCACCTCCAACACGCCCATATAGGCCTTCTGGATTTCGGGATCGGCGATGAGCTCGGCACCGGTGCCTTGCATGGCAAGCTCGCCGGTTTTCAGCACGAAGGCGTAGTCGGCGACCTTCAGTGCCTGATGGATGTTCTGCTCGACCAGGAGGATGGTGACGCCCTGCTTGTGCAAGGTCTCGATCAGCGCGAACATCTGCTGCACCACGATCGGGCTGAGCCCCAGCGACGGCTCATCGAGGATGAGCAGCGATGGGTCCGACATGGTGGCGCGCGCGATCGCCAGCATCTGCTGTTCGCCGCCGGAGAGCGAACCGGCCTTCTGCCCTGCCCGCTCCTTTAGCCGCGGAAACAGCGTGTAGGCTTTCTCCAGCGACTGCGTGAAGTGCTTCCGCACCTTGGGCTGGAAGGCGCCAAGCTCTAGGTTTTCCAGCACCGTCATCTGCCGGAACAGGCCGCGCCCTTCCGGCACATGCGCGATGCCCATTGCCGCGATCTCCTCCGGCGCCTTGCCGGCCAGCGGCGCGCCGGAGAGGAAGATCTCGCCGCGCTTCGGCTTCAGCAGACCGGAGATGGTCTTCAGCAGCGTCGTTTTGCCCGCGCCGTTGGCGCCGACAATGGCGACGATGCTGCCGGCGTCGACGTGGATCGACACTCCCCACAGCGCGCCGACGTCGCCATAGGCGACTTCCACATTGTTCGCTTCAAGCAGTCGGTTCGCCAAGATAGGCCTCTATCACTTTGCGGTTGGCGACGATCTCGCGCGGCGTTCCGTCGGCGATCTTCTCGCCATGGTCCAGCACGATTACTCGGCTGCACACTTTCATGATGGCATCGACCTTGTGCTCTACCCACAGGATCGAGACCCCCTTGTCTGTGCGCACGCGGCGGATGACATCGACCGTGCGCTGGATCTCGGTCGGGTTCAGCCCCGCCATCGGTTCGTCCAGCAACAGCAGCCCCGGGCTGGAGGCGACGGCTCGCGCGATCTCCAGCAGTCGCCGGTCGGACAGCGTCATATGCGCGGTGCGGACATCGCGCTTGGCGGTCAACCCGACCAGTTCAAGGGCCTCTTCGGCGGCTGCCGTCGCATGCTTGACGCGGCCGCCCGAGCCATAGACAGCCCCGACCATGATGTTCTCGAATGCCGTCATGGTCAGGAACGTGCGCACCAGCTGGAAGGTGCGGGCAATGCCGAGCCGGCAGATGCGATGTGGGGCCGTGCCGGTGATGTCCTCGCCACGGAAGCGGATACGGCCCTGGGTTGGGGTGTAGAGCGCGGTAATTACGTTGAACAGTGTCGACTTGCCGGCGCCGTTGGGACCAATCAGCCCGATCAGCTCATTGGCTCCGACGGCGATGTCGATGTTGTTGAGCACGACAAGCCCGCCAAACCGCTTCTGGATCGCCTCGAGGCGAAGCAAGGTTTCGTCAGGCTGCATCGTGTGTTTCCGTTTCTCCAGGGGAAGCTGTCCATGCAATCTATCGAGGTCAGCGCCGCCCTCATCGCCTGCCCCTTCTCCCCGAGTAGGACGGGAAGAAGGGGCAGGCGGCAACGTCGGAGCCCGTACCCTCGCCGCTCAGCGCTTGTCCCACGCCGGCGCCGGCTTGTAGGTCCAGCTGCCATTGGGGAAGATCAGCTGGTGCTTGCCTTGCCACCATTGCGTGGCAACGCTGGGGATCAGGGCAAAGCCGGTCTGGTCGAATTTGAGATCGCCGACGACGGTGTCCTTGAATTCCTGGTTGAAGATCGCGTCATGCAGCGCGGCGGCATCGGTGGTTCCCGCCTTTTCGATCGCCTGCGCCAGCACCTGCGCATTAGCGTAGAAGGCGCCGACTGTGACGGAGTCCTTCTTGAATTCGGCCTCGTAGCGATCGCCGAGTTCCTTGGCGCCGCGATAGGGATAGCTCGACGACCAGAAACCGTCGGTCATGATGTAGTCCGAATCCGCTCCGAGCGCTTCGTGGAACTCGCCCGTCCAGGTGCCCTTCCAGCCATGCAGATAAGGCACGGAGAAGCCGAGCTCCTTCATCTGGCGCAGCAGCGTCACCGTGTCGGCCGGCGAGCCGAACACCAACATGGCGTCGACGTTGGCGGCCTTGAGCTTGGTGATCAGCGCCGAATAGTCGGTGGCCCCGATTGCCCAGGGATCGTCGACCGCGAAAGCGTAGCCATATTTCTTGGCCGCCGCCTCGAAGGCGCCGCCAAAGCCCTTGCCGTCGGGCGAATCCTCGGTGACAAGTGCCGGGTTCTTCGGCTTCTCATTGGCCGGCAGCTTGTTCCAGATCTCGAATGGCACCTCGGCGCCCGGCCCCGGGTGGAAGAAGAAGAGGGCCGAATATTTGAGCTTCAACGGCTGCCACTCGAACGGGAACGCCGTGGTGATCATGTAGAACTTCTTGTATTTCTCGGCGACGATGGCACCGGCGATGTTCATCGGCCCGGAATGGGTCGATAGCAGCGCGTCGACCTTCTGCACCTTGATGAGGTTTTCCAGCGCCGAGGCGACCTTGCCTTCCGAGCTTTCGTCGTCGGCGACGACGAGTCGCACCGGCAGCTTCTTGCCGGCCGACTTGAGCATGATGCCGCCGGCCTTGTTGATGTCGGCCACCGCTTGCTCATAGGCCCATTTCTGCTCCTTGCCGTCGCCAGCCAGCGGCCCGGTCAAGGAGATCGGCGCGCCGATGACGATCTCGTCGCCGGCGGCATTCGCGACCCCTATGCCGCCGGCCGCAAGTGCGGTCGACAGCACAAGGCCCGCCAGCATTGCCTTCAGATTGTTTCCCATTGCATCCTCCCAGGTTGTTTCATCGGCCGGACGCATCGGCGCCCGCCGCATGTCTCAGACCGTCGCTGCCGCGACCAGCCTGGTATCGGTGAACTGCTCGAAACTCACGGCTTTACCGTCGTCCATCTCCCAGACATGGACGACGCGCGCCGACATTGGCTTGCCGGTCTTCCTGTAGGTGCCCGAATAGGTGCCGATGCCGACGATGGTGGCGCCGCCGTCGACCAGTCTTTCGAGCTTCAACCTGTAGCCGTCCCACTCCTCGCCGATGCGCTTGAAGACCCCCGCTATGATGGCGTCGGGGCCGACATAGGTGCCGGCATAGGGGAAGCCCGCCATTTCGGTCCAGGCGGTGCGGCTGGTGATCGGCGCCATCATCGCGGCCAAGTCCTTGGCATCGGAACCGGCGTAATGGGCCTTGATCGCTTCGTAGTTCTTGTTCATCGCGTTCTCCCGCACGGTTAGACCGGCGCCTTGCCTTCGTCATAGGCGGTTCTGGATTTCTTCTCGATGTGAGCGCCGGCCGGCTTGTTCTCGACCTTGCCCAGGCTGGTCACGCCGAGGAATTTCCCGGTCGAGCGCATGACGTCCCAATTGTAGAAGAACAGCGAGGCGACCGGGATGATGAACTCGCGGAAGCCGAACACATATTGGTTGTCGGCAAACTTCCAGGTGGTCGCCAGGTCGACGTCGCCATGGCCACGCTGGATGCCGACGAGGTTCTGCCAGCCATAACGTCCGGAGCTCAGATAAATGTGCTCGTAGACGTGGTTGGGACTGTAGGTGTAGTGCGCGGTGAGCCCGATCAGGTCCCGGGTCGGCGCCGGCTTGACACCGGTCGGCGCCTTAGTGGGATCCCCGAGCACGCCGGCCGACCAGGTCTGCGCGACGCGCGGCTCGCCGGGCGCTTCGCCTGCTTCGCGCACCCGTTCGCGCACCGACAGGACCCGGCGCGTGCTGGTGTTGATGATGTAGGCCTCATCCTCGGTCGGCCGAGCGGCGAAGGTCATGTTGATGAAGAACACGTTGGCGGCGACTTCGAGCGCCTCGTACCAGTCCGCGCCCGCCTCGCTGCCTTCGCTCCATGCCACCGTGTCGGCCGCCGTGAAGGCAAGGTCGATTGTGCGCCCTGTATCGAGCGTGATCTTGAAGGTCTGGCCGCGCAACGCTGATGTCGTCGCCAGCCGGTTGGTGGCGATGCCGGCGGCGAAATCGTCGAAATGCTTCCAGTCCGCCGGCCTGTTCTCGTCGTTCATCGCACTCTCCCAAATCAATCGACGAAAGCTAATGTCGGTAGGTCGACCACGGTGGCGCCGCCATCGACGGTCAGGATCGAACCGTTCATCATGGCCGCCTCGCTCGAAGCTACGAAGCAGATGACGTTGGAAACCTCTTCCGGTGTCGCCGGCCGGCCGAGAGGGACGTCCCTGGTCACCAGCCGGTAGGCATCGTCGATCGAGCCAAGTCCGTGCTTCTCGACGATCACCGCCATCTGCTCGTCGGCCATGTCGGTCGAGACCCATCCCGGGCAGATGATGTTGGTACGCACGCCCTTGCGGCCATAGTCGCGCGCCAGCGATTTGCCGAAGCCGACGCAGGCATGCTTCATGGTGACGTAGCCGGCGGCGTCCGGGCCGGCAAACAGCCCGGCGATCGAGGCAACGACGACGATGTTTCCCTTCCGCGCGATCAGGTCCGGCAGGCATTCGCGGGCGCAGACGAAAGCGGTGTCGAGGTTGGTGCGCGTCGCCAGGCTCCAGGTTTCGTCGCTCATCGAAATCGTCGGGCCGACACCATGGCCGCCGGCATTGGCGACGAGGATGTCGACCGGTCCGATTTTTTCATGCACTTCGGCAAGCGCCGCGCGCACGGCCTTCGGATCGGCGGCATCGCCCTGCACCACCAGACCGCCAATATCCCTGGTCACGGCTTCCAGCGGCTCGCGCCGCCGGCCCATCAGCACCACCTTGGCGCCGTCGGCCGCCATGCGCCTGGCCACCGCCGCACCGATCCCGGTGCCGCCGCCGGTAATGAAAGCCGTCTTTCCCGAAAATCGCATTGTTCCATCCCGATTGGTAAGCGCGCCGGCTATGTGCCGATCTTCGCTGGGAATAGTGCGGCATCGGCCATTCTGCGTCTTGTCCGAGCGAGAACTTTGGTTTGACTGAGTGCGCACTTTGCGCTCTGTCCGATGAAGTGCCGCGCGACCTTGCGCGCGGCACTCGCTCGCCGAATTACTTTTTCACCGCTTCCAAATCCATGACGATGTCGACATCCGGTCCGAGGCCGAACCCGGCCGCGGCCTTGGACATCGGGAAGTCGGCCGTACTGACCTTGCCTGTGGCGCTGAACGCCGCCTTGGTCAGCGTTGCATCCCACGGCGCCGGCGCCTCGTTGATCAGCGTCACGTCGAGGGTGATCTCTTTGGACACACCGCTGATTGTGAGATTGCCGGTTACCTTGCCGGTCTTGTCACTGACCTTCTCGACCTTGGTGCTTTCGAAGGAGATCGCCGGGAATTCGGCGGCGTTGAAGAAGTCGGGGCCTTTCAAATCGCTGTCGCGCTGGTCATAGGCGGTGTGCACCGAGCCGACATCGACCTCGGCCTTGACGCTGCTTTTCGATGGATCGGCCTTGTCCATCACGATGGCGCCCTTCACCGCATCGAACTGGCCATGCGCGATGCCGTAGATGCCGTGCTTTATGGTGAAGGTGATCCAGGCGTGCTGGCCGTCGATCTCGTAAGTGTCGGCATGAGCTGCCGATGCGAATGCGCACACCGATGCAAAGGCCAGCGCGGCTGTCAGTTTTCTAATCGTCACGTAACTCTCCCCATTGTTGGTTGTCGTTGTTTGGCTCAGGAAAAGCCGAGGGCGGCTCCATGCGGCGCCCATAGGATCGCCGTCAGGATGGCCAATATCGCCGGTATGGCGATCAGCAGACCGGCAATCGGCGGCCGCAGCGGCCGGACGCCGGGAACAAGGCCCCGCAGCGGACCGGACATCAGGGTGGCCACGATCAGCGGCAAGGATGAAAGCACCAGCGCAACCGGATTCGCCTTCGGCGCCAGCAGCGCGACCTGGATCTGCACGGTGGCGGCCGCGTAGATAAGCAGCAGTTCAGTGCCCTTGCTCCAGGCAATGGCGGAGCCTCCGCGCAGCACTGTGATGTACTGGACAAGACACCAGCCGCCGGCGAGCGCGGCGAGCGATCCAAGCAATTGCCCGGTGACGATCGAGGCGCCAAGCACCGAGATAATGGCGCTGGCCAGGCAATAAGCGAGCATCGCCGCCGGCACCAGGAACGGCGCTTCGGCGGACGACGATGGCAAGGACCGCGGGGACAGCAGCATCGCGGCGCCGGCGATCGCCAACAGGCCGGCGATGAGGGCGGCGACCATCTGCAGGTCGAGTGAACCGCCGGCAAGGCGGCGCCAGCCAAGCCACAGCAAGGCTACCGCAAGCGCGGCGGCGACAAGCTTGCCCGCAACGGCAGCGCTCAACAGGCGTTCGGACAGCAGGCCCACGAAGATGCCGCCAAAGGCGAGATAGATCAGCTTCTGGCTGGCGGCGACCGGCGGCACCACAGGCGGCCCGAGCGTGTCCCAATAGAAGAACAAAAGCAAAGCGGCCCACAGCAGAGAAAGCATTGATCCCGGCAGTGCGACCCTTGCCAACAGCGCCATCCCCGTGCCGAGCGCGAACGGCAGCGCAGCAGTGGTGACCATCGGATTGCCCAGCAATGCGCTCAATGGCCGACACCTCTTTGACGTCAGGAAGGGGTCACGCGAAAACGCTCGCCCGGATGCAGCCTTGATCTTGTCCGGTCGGTCCCGAGGCGTCTTGTCCGAACGGGAACTTTGTTTTGACTGAGCGCGCACTCGCGCCGCCTTCGGCTTGAAGCCAGCCGACACGCTCCATAACCCTGATGCAAACGTGTTCACCAGCAATCGAGGAGGATGGCGTGAACGAGAGAACCGTGCCGCCGATCAGCACTGCTGCCGCCGCTTTCCTGGCGCGTCCGCACCGGCCCTTCATCAATGGCCGCTTTGTCGACGGCTCGGCGGGAAATGGCCTCGCTGTCGATGATTCCGCCTCCGGCGAGATCGTCGCGCATGTGCCCGAGAGCGGTCCCGAATTGGTCGACCAGGCAGTGTGTGCTGCCCGTGCAGCCCTTGAAGGCCCGTGGGCCTCAATGCGGCCGGTCGACCGCCAGAACCTGATGCTGAAGCTCGCCGACGCCATCGAGGCCGATGCCGATCTCTTGGCCGAGATCGAAAGCATCGAGAACGGCAAGTCGCTAGGTGTCGCCCGTATGCTGAGCGCCGGCGGCAGCGTCGACTGGCTGCGCTATTATGCCGGCTGGGCGACCAAGATCGAGGGCTCGACCTTCCAGGTGTCCATTCCGGTGCCGCCTGGCGCCAGGCATCAAGCGATGACCATAATGGAACCGGTCGGCGTCGTCGGCGCCATCGTGCCGTGGAATTTCCCGTTGCTGATCGGCATGTGGAAGATCGCGCCGGCGCTCGCCTGCGGCTGCACCGTGGTGTTGAAGCCGCCGCAGGAAACGCCGCTCGGCCTGCTTAGGCTCGCAGAACTGATCGAGGCCTCAGGCTTCCCGCCCGGCGTCGTCAACATCGTCACCGGCAGTGGCAGCGTCACCGGCGAGGCGCTGATCCGTCATCCCGGCATCGACAAACTGACCTTCACCGGTTCGACGGAAGTCGGCAAGCGCGTCGGCCACGCGGCCGTTGACCGCGTCGCTCGCTTCACGCTGGAGCTCGGGTCGAAATCGCCGATGATCCTGCTTGCCGACATGGAAGAAGGCATTGAGCCCCTGGTCACCGGGCTCGGCATGTTCTTCAACCAGGGCCAAGTCTGCACCTCGGCTTCGCGGCTGCTGATCGAAAAGTCTATCTATGACCGCACGCTGGCGCGGCTGGCCGAGATCGCCGATGGCATGACACTGGGCGCCGGCCGCGATGCCGAAGCCCAGATAAACCCACTGGTCTCGGCCAAGCATCGAAGGAGCGTCGAGGGCTTTGTCGAGCGCGGCCTTGCGGCCGGCGGCGAACGCGTCAGCGGTGCGCGGCCGGTGCCGGCCAGGGGCCATTATGTCGCGCCGACCATCCTGCACAATATCAGGCCCGACATGGAGATCGCGCGTGAGGAGGTGTTCGGTCCGGTGGTGGCGGCGATGCCGGTCGCCGATCTCAACGAGGCGATCCATATCGCCAACGACACGCGCTATGGCCTGTCGGCCTCGATCTGGACCCGCGACATGGGCAAGGCGATGACCGCCGTCCACGGCCTTAAGGCCGGCACAGTGTGGGTCAATTCGCATAACACGCTGGACCCCGCGGCACCCTTCGGCGGCTTCAAGCAGTCCGGCATCGGCCGCGAACACGGTCGCGCGGCGATCGACGGCTATCTCGAGACCAAGACCGTCATCATGCGCTACGCCTGACGCCATGAATGCTGCGTACGACTACATCATCGCCGGCGCCGGCTCGGCCGGCTGCACGCTGGCCAACCGCCTGGTCAATACCGGCAAGCGCGTGCTGATCGTCGAAGCCGGGCCGGCCGACAATTCGCGCTTCATCGACATGCCCGCTACCTTCGCCAAGGTGATCGGCACGGCGCGCAGCTGGATCTACGAATCCGATCCCGAACCCAGCGTCGGCGGCCGTCGGCTACCGGTGCCGCAGGGTCGCACGCTGGGCGGCGGCTCGTCCATCAATGCCATGCTCTACATCAGGGGCCAGCCGCAGGATTACGATGGCTGGCGCGACCTCGGCTGTCCCGGCTGGGGCTGGGACGAAGTAGTGCCGGTGTTCCGGCGGCTGGAGCGCAACGAGCGGCTGGCCGGCGATCGCCACGGCACCACCGGACCGCTGCCCGTCTCCGATCCCCGCCATCGCCATCCTCTGTCTCTGGCCTATGTCAGGGCCGCGCAACAGGCCGGCTATCCCTTCAATGACGACTTCAACGGGGACAGGCAGGAAGGCGTCGGCTTTTACCAGACGACGACCGCGAATGGCGAAAGACAATCGGCGGCAAAGGTGTTCCTGAAGCCGTTGGCAGGCAATGCCAACCTCACCGTCGTCACCGATGCGCTTGTCACCGGCGTGACATTGGAAAACGGCGCGGCAAGCGGCCTCGCCTACACCACATCGGACGGACAGACCCATACAGCGACGGCGAAAGCCGAAGTGATCCTCACATCAGGCGCGCTGGCGACGCCGAAGCTGATGATGCTGTCGGGCCTGGGGCCGGCCGAACATCTGACCGCGCTGGGCATTCCCGTCATCCGCGACATGCCCGCGGTCGGTCGCGACCTGCAGGACCACGTCGCGGCCCCCGTCTATGCGCTGACGCGCCAGCCGATCTCGCTGCTTGGCGAGGACCGTGGCCTGCGGGCGCTGCGCCATGGCCGTTCCGCACCGGCCTGCTCACCTCGAATGTGGTCGAGAGCGGCGGCTTCTTCGATGCCGATGGCGACGGCCGTCCCGATATCCAGTTCCACGTCCTGCCGGTGATGATCGAGAGCGCCGAGCACGGCTCGATCGAGCGGCACGGCATGGAGATCAATCCTTGTGTGCTCAGGCCGAAGTCGCGCGGCACGGTCAGGCTGCGCTCGCGCGATGCAGCCGATCCGATCCGCTTCACCACCGGCTTCCTGTCCGATCCGGACGATCTCGCCTTGCTGCTGGCCGGCATGAAGATCGCCCGCACCATCCTGCGCCAGCCGGCGCTGCAGGCCATTGTGGCGGAGGAGCTTTCGCCGGGCGCAGCCGCCGATCTTCCTGACCAAGCGATCGTCGACCACATCCTCGAACACGCCAAGACGGTCTACCACCCATCGGGAACCTGCCGGATGGGCAGTGACGACAGTGCCGTGGTCGATCCGCAGTTGCGCGTCCGCGGCGTGCCGCGCCTGCGGATCTGCGATGCCTCGGTCATGCCCAGGCTCATCAGTGGCAACACCAACGCCCCGGTGATCATGATCGCCGACCGCTGTGCCGATTTCATCCTCGGCAGCGCTTAGTGAGAAACGGTCAGCCGAGAGAAATCCAGGCTGTTTTGAGATCGGTGTATTTGTCCAGCGCATGCATCGACTTGTCGCGACCGAAGCCGGACTGCTTGACGCCGCCGAGCGGCACGGTGATGTCGGCGCCGCCATAGGTGTTGACGTGCACGACGCCGGCGTTGATGGCGCGGACCATGCGATGCGCGGTGGACAGGTTCGAGGTCCAGACCGCCGAGGCGAGGCCATAAACGGTCGAATTGGCGAGCCGCACCGCCTCTTCCTCGGTCTTGAAGCGCATCACGCCGAGCACCGGCCCAAACACCTCCTCGCGGGCGAGTTGCATCTCTTGCGTCACGTTCTCGAAGATCGTCGGCGCCATGTAGCTGCCGCCGGTTTCAGCCAGGATCCGTCCGCCGCCGGAGACCAGACGGGCACCTTCCGCTGTCGCCCGTTCGACGAAGCCGAGGTTCTTGTCCAGCTGCTCGGCGCTTGATACCGCACCGACGTCGCTCGTCAGATTGAGCGGATCGCCGACCTTCAGCCGCGTGGTCGCTGCGAGGAGCTCGTCCATGAAGCGGTCGTAGACCGACGCTTGGACGAGCAGGCGCGAGCCGGCGACGCAGACCTGGCCGGAATTGCGAAAAATGCCGTTGGCCGATACGACCGCCGCCTGCTTCAGGTCCGGGGCGTCGGCAAAGACGATGTTGGGCGACTTGCCGCCGAGTTCGAGGAAGACGCGCTTCAGATTGGAACGCGCCGAATATTCAAGCAGACGCCGGCCGACCGGCCCCGAGCCGGTGAAGGCGATGGCGTCGACATCCATATGCAGGCCGAGCGCCTCGCCGGTGACCGCGCCTCGGCCTGTGACGACGTTGAGGACACCGGCGGGAAGCCCGGCCACGCTGGCCAGTTCCGCCAACAGCAGCAGCGTCAGCGAAGCGATTTCCGGCGGCTTCACCACGACGCAATTGCCGGCGGCCAACGCCGGCGCGATTTTCCAGGCGCCGATCATCAGCGGAAAATTCCATGGCACGATGACGCCGACAACGCCAAGCGACTCCTTGTGGATCAGCCCGAGAACATTGTCGGCGGTCGGCGCGATCTCGCCGTAGATCTTGTCGATCGCCTCGGCATAGTAGCGGATGGTGCCGGCGGCCGACAGCGGCTCGGCCTTGTAGGCCATGCCGATTTCGGTGCCGTTGTCGCGGACGCCAAGCACCGCCAGTTCATCGACGTGCTTTTCGACCAGCTCAGCCAGCTTCGTCAGAACCTTCTTGCGGAAGGCGGGGGCGGCGCGCGACCACGAGCCCTTCTCGAACGCCTTGCGCGCCGACGTCACGGCGCGATCGACATCGACGGCGTTGCCGTCGGCAATGCTGGCAAAGGGGCGGCCGTCGATCGGCGACGTTACCGTCAGCTTCGCGCCCTTCATGGCATCGGTCTGGGCGCCATCGATGAAAAGGCCCCGCGCGCCGATCTCGACTTTGCGCAGCGTGTCGATGGCATTCTGACTGATCATTGGTGACGGTCTCCCAGGGAAACATGCAATGTGGTTGGCGCGCGGAACTCCCAGCCGCGGAACACCGGTTCCTTGCCTGGCACCAGGCCGAGATTGGGAAAACGCTCGAGCAGCAGCCTTACCGCCAGGCACATCTGTTCGCGCGCGAAAAAACGACCAGAACAGAAATGATGGCCAAAGCCGAAGGCGGCGTGGTTGCCTTCATCACGAAGGATGTCGAAACGGTCGGGATCGGAGAAACGGCTTTCGTCTCGGCTGGCCGAGGAGACGAGCGCGGCGACTGGCGCGCTAGCCGGGATGGTCATGCCGCCAAGCTCGACCGCGCGCGTCGTCTGGCGCGTCTGCGTGCCGATGGGCGCGACCCACCGCAGACCCTCGTCGACAGCCTTCGGCACCAAGGTCTCCAGATCATCGAGCACCCGCCGCAACTGCTCGGGATGCGAAAGCAGGCCCGCAAGTATAGAGCCGGCACCATGGCCGGGCTCCTGCATGCCGCCGAGCAGGATGACCTTGATGCTCGGCATCAGGAAGTCGATAGCGCGGGTCGTACCCTGCGGCATGCCGTCATGCAGCATGTGCGACAGGGCGGAGTCGTCAGGCTCGCCGACAAGCCTCTCCAGCGTCGGCAGGATAGCGGCGCCGACCTCGGCGCTGATCGCATCGGCGATTTTCTGGCGTTTCGGATCGTTCTCGAAATTGATCGCGCCCTGCGCGAGGCCGTAGAACCAGCGGCGCAGCGTCGGCATGCCGATGTCGTTGAGGCCGAGCGAGCGCGCCAGGCTGAGCGTCGACACCGGCTCGAAATACTCGGCCATCAGTTCTGCCGAGCCCCGTTCGGCGATCTGGTCGAGATAGGGTTCGGCGATCGAGCGCACCAGGTCCCCGGCGTAGGCGGCGACGGTACGCGGCCGGTATTTCGGGTCGACGCCTTGCCGCAGATCCTTGTGGATGTCTCCGTCGGTGGTCAGGATGGTCGGCTTGCCGAACGAGCGTTCAACCGGCGACGTCCCGACGACGGCGGAGAAGATGTCGGGCGATTTCGCGACCGTTTCAACGTCCTTCCAGCGGGTGACGAACCAGAGATTGACGGCAGGCACGAAAGCGACCGGCGCGCTGCGCCTGAGTTCGGCATAGATCGGATACGGATCGGCTTCCAGCGCCTCGACGGTAATGCTCTCGGCAAAGCTCAACGCCGCTACTCCCTTGCGGTGAAGAAGGGGGCGGCGTCATGCGCCGCCCCTCTTTGTCTCAGTCCTTCAAAGGCTGTCCAAGCTCGGCGAAGGCGACCGGATCCCAGCTCTTCAATGCACTCGCGAGCACAAGGCCAACCACGGCCGCGATCAGCACCAACAAAGGCAGGAACACGCCAAGGAACCCGCCAGCACCGGACAGGCTGCCGAAGTTGATGACGATCAGGTAGATTATGATGACGAAGGCGATGAAGGTCAGCCCCGGCAGGATGGTGGTGTTCAATGCGTTCTCCTGACTGGAGGGATTGGCGCGGAAGTACATCACGACGGCGAGCGAGGCCACCGCCATCATCACGATGACGCCGAGGGTGGCGACATTGGTCAGCCACGAAAACAGCGCCAGCACCGGATCGAGGCCGAGCACGGCGAAGAGCCCGACAACGACGGCGGCAAGCACGCTCTGGATGACCGAGGCGACATGCGGGCTCTGGTGCGTCGAATGGGTCACGCCGATGGTCTGCGGCAGGAGCTTCTCGCGGCCGGAAACGTAGATGTAGCGGGCGACCGCATTGTGGAACGCCAGCACGCCCGCGAAAAGGCTCGACACGAACAGGATGCTCATGGCGTGCGAGAGCATCGTTCCGGCGTAGCGGTCCGACAGGCCGAAGAGGAAGGTGGTCGGGTCCTGAAGCCCCTGCAAATCCGGCATCAGCTTGTCTACGCCAGCGCCGACCGCCATCAGCCATGCGGTGACCATGTAGAAGACGCCGATCAGGATGACGGAGAAATAGGTGGCGCGGGGAATGGTGACCTTGGGGTCGCGCGCCTCTTCGGCATAGATCGTGGTTGCCTCGAAGCCGATGAACGCGGCAAAGCAGAACAGAATGGCGATCGCCGGCGCGCCGCTGGTGATCTGGCTCCAACTGAACGGCGCCGCGGACAGTCCACTATCGCCTCCGGTCTTGATGATCGCCAGGTCGAGGATCAGCACCACGACGTATTCGGCAAGCACCAGAACGGTCAGGATCTTGGCCGACAGGTCGACCTGCCTGTAGCCGAGCACGGCGACGATGGCGATGGCGATGAAACTCCACACCCACCAGGGCAAGTTCATGCCCCAACCGGCGAACAGCCCGGCGGTCGCGGCACCGAGAAGGCCCATGACGCCGATCTGCATGGCATTGTAGGACAGGATTGCGATCAGCGCCGTGGCGCCGCCGGCGAGACCGCCGAGCCCGCGCGCCGCATAGGCATAGAAGGCGCCTGCATTGCCGACATGGCGCGACATGGCGACATAGCCGACCGCGAACAACAGCAGCAGCAGCGTCACGATGAGATAAGTGCCGGCAAAGCCCGCGCCATTGCCCATCAGCATGCCGAGAGGCGTGCCGCCGGCCACAGCCGTCAGAGGCGCCGCTGCCGAGATCACCATGAAGGTGATGGCGCCAACGCCAAGGCTGTTCTTCCTCAGCCGGTTCGCTTCGCCGGCTTCAATTGTCGTCATCTTTCCCTCCAATTCCGCGCTGCGGAAGCCAAGTGTCCCTGAAATGTCGAGGCGTTCTGTCGGGCCGCCTTTGTCATTTCATTATTTGCAACGACATTTCGAATATAGACTTGCAAAGGAATCGGCTTCCTGTCAAGTTAATTCGCACGTTAAGTATCTGACGGAGGATCAGCTACGCATGGGTACGGTGGGTAAGGCCATCACGCTGCTGGAAATGCTCGGTCGCGGCGAGCCCGAGACGGCTTTAGCTGACCTCGCGCGGCGCGCCGGCTATGACAAGGCAACAACGCGCCGGCTGCTGGTCTCCCTGATCGCGCATGGGCTGGTTGAGCAGGATGACGCCACACGTCTTTACCGGCTGGGCGCCGGTGTCGCACGGCTGGCGCTGATGCGCGAAGCCCAGTTTCCGTTCCTGCGCATGGCGGTGCCGGTGGTCGAGGCGCTGGCGGCGGAAACCGATGAGACGGTGCACCTGTCGGAATATTCGAAGCGCGGCCTGATCACAGTCCATGTCGTCGAATCGACCAGGGCCAATCGCGTCAGCGTGCAACTCGGCGAGGTGCTGCCGATGCATGCGACGGCTTCTGGCATTGCGTTCCTGGCGTTCACGGAAGAGCGTATCCGAGACGCTGTTCTGGCCGGACCGTTGCCGGCCTTCACGCCACACACGATAGGCGACGCGAAAACACTTGCCGAGCATGTCGCCGCCGCCCGCGCGCGCGGGCACTCGACCGGCTCGCAAGGCTTCGAGGAGGGCGTGCTCAGCGTCGCGGCGCCGATCCTCGGCGCCGACGGTTTTGCCATTGGCATCATCGCCGTCGCGGCGCCTAAGGTGCGGGTCCAGAAGGGCGACATCGAGCGTTATGGCGCCAGTGTGGCGGCGGCTGCGCGCGTTATCAGCGAGCGGCTTTTCGGACGGCAGGGCCAGCCGGGCCGCAAGCGAGCATGACAACAAATACCCTTGCAAGGAGATTGACTGTGGAGGAGACACGCCGAATCCTGGTTATAGGCACCGGTGACACCAAGGCCGACGAATTGCTCTTCATGCGCGAGCGCATCGAGGCGGTCGGGGGTGTCGCCGTGATGATGGATGTGAGCGTGCTCGGCGATCCGCCCTATCGGCCGACGTATGCCAAGCATGCCGTGGCTCAAGCCGCGGACACGACCATCGAGGCGATCATCACCAGCGGCGACGAGAATTCGGCGATGACGCTGATGGCCCTCGGCGCCTCGAGGCTTGCCCGCGCACTCTGCGACAAGGGCGAAATCGACGGTTTCATCGCGCTCGGTGGCTCGATGGGCACCGACCTTGCGCTCGACGTCGCGCTGGCGCTGCCGCTCGGCGTGCCGAAATTCGTTATCTCGACCATTGCCTATTCACATCTGCTGCCACCAGAGCGGATCGCCACAGACCTGATGATGATCCTGTGGGCGGGCGGTCTCTATGGCCTCAACAGCGCCTGCAAGGCGGTGCTTTCGCAGGCCTGCGGCGCGGTGGTGGGTGCTTCGCGCGCCGTCGTCAAGCCGGACGCGTCGCGCCCGAGGATAGGCATGAGCTCGCTCGGCAAGAGCTGCCTGCACTATATGGTGACGCTGAAGCCGGAGCTGGAAAAGCGCGGCTATGAAGTCATTGTCTTCCACACTACCGGCATGGGCGGCCGGGCGCTGGAGGCGATCGCCGCGCAGCGCGGCTTCGTCGCGGTGATGGATTTCAGCCTGCAGGAACTCGCCAACCAGCTGACAGGCTCGGTGGTGAATTCGGGCTCCGACCGGCTGGAAAATGCCGGTCGGCAAGGTATCCCTCAGATCGTGGCACCTGGCGCCGTCGACATGGTGGATTTTCCGACCTGGCAAGCAGTGCCTGCCCGTTTCTTCGAACGTCCGTACCATGCGCACAACCGCCTGCTCGCCTCGGTGACATCGGACGGCGAAACCCGCAAGGAGATCGCGCGCGCCATCGGCGAGAAGCTCGCCGCAGCGATCGGGCCGACCGCCTTCATCCTGCCGGCAGGCGGCATCCAGCAATGGGACCAGGAGGGCGAGCCGCTGCACGAACCGGAGGCGCTGTCGACCTTCGTCGAGGAGATGCGCTCGAGCGTGCCCCGCAATGCCGAGCTGCACGAGATATCAGGGCACATCAACGACGCCGCCTTCAGCGCAAAGGCGCTGGAGATCTTCGACCGCTGGGTCGCCGAAGGCATTGTGCCGCTGGGCGCGCCGGAAGGAACTCAAGCCGCATGAGCGGGCCATTGCCGAAGGCGCTGGTGCTTGACTTCGGCGGCGTCGTCACACGCACGCTGTTCGAGACGCACGCGCTGACCGAACGCGCGTTGGACTTGACGCCCGGCACGCTCGGCTGGCGCGGGCCGTTCGATCCGGCATCCGACCCGCTGTGGCGTTCCATGCAAGCCGACGAGATAAGCGAGCGCGACTACTGGAAGACGCGCACGCATGAAGTCGGCCGTCTCGTCGGCGAGGACTGGGACGACATGTCGACTTTCGTGCAGCGGGCGCGCGGCGCCGACCCGCAAGCGGTGGTGCGGCCGGAGGCCGAACGAGCGATCCGTGCGGCGCATGAAGCCGGCATCCGGCTCGCCATTCTGTCCAACGAGCTCGACTTGTTCTACGGCAACAGCTTTCGCGGGCGCCTGCCGCTGCTGTCGCTGTTCGAGACCGTCATCGACGCCACCTACACGCATATCCTCAAGCCCGATCCGCGCGCCTATGCGATGGTGAGCAAGGCACTGCACTTGCCGCCCGCGGCTTGTGTCTTCGTCGACGACCAGAAGCGTAATGTCGACGGCGCGGTCGCAGCCGGCATGCTGGCCGTGCATTTCGACGTCGCCCAACCGGCGCAAGGCTATACACAGGCGCTCGGCCATCTCGGCGTTGCAGCCTAAGAATTCAAGAAACGGAGTTCCCACCGATGCGCGACATCAACTTCCTCACCGAGAACAACGCCAAGCCGATCTGGCATCCGATGGCGCATCCGGCCGAGATGCGCGCGACGCCGCCAAAGATCATCATGAAGGGCGAAGGCGTTTCGGTAACCGACGCCGAAGGCCGAACCGTGCTCGATGCGGTCGGGGGCCTGTGGAACGTCAACCTCGGCTACAGCTGCGATCCGATCAAGAAGGCGATCGCAGCACAACTCGAAGCCCTGCCCTACTATTCCGGTTTTCGCGGCACCTCGACCGGACCGTCGATCGAGCTTGCCTATGAGCTCTGCGACTGGTTCGCTCCGGAGGGCATGGTGCGGACCTTCTTCACCTCCGGCGGCTCGGACTCGGTCGAGACGGCGCTGCGGCTGTCGCGGCAATACTGGAAGATCAGGGGCCAGAGCGACCGGACGAAGTTCCTGGCGCTGAAGAAGGGCTATCACGGCACCCATTTCGGCGGCGCCTCGGTCAACGGCAATGCCAATTTCCGGCGCAACTACGAGCCGCTTTTGCCCGGCGTCTTCCACACACCGGCGCCATGGAGCTACCGCAATCCGTTCGACGAGACCGATCCGGCGAAGCTGGCGAAACTCTGCGCGCGGGCGATCGAAGACGAGATCGCCTTCCAGGGCGCCGACACCATCGCCGCCTTCATCATGGAGCCGGTGCTCGGCGCCGGCGGTGTGATCGTTCCGCATGAGAGCTTCATGCCGATGGTGCGGGCGATCTGCGACCGTCATGACATCCTGCTCATCGCCGACGAGGTGGTGACCGGCTTCGGTCGCACCGGCGCCTGGTCGGGCTCGCGGCTCTCCGGAGTGAAGCCGGATTTCATGACCATCGCCAAGGCGATCACCTCAGGCTACTTCCCGCTCGGCGCCACGCTGCTCAGCGCCAAGGTTGCCGACGTCTTCGAGGCCGACAAGACCAGCTTCGGCGCCATCGGCCATGGCTACACCTATTCCGGCCATCCGGTCGGCTGCGCAGCGGGGCTGGCCACACTCGCCGAGACCAAGCGGCTGGCGGTCAACGAGAATGCGGCGGCGCGCGGTGTCGAGCTCGGCAAGGCGCTGGAGGCGCTGAAGGCGAAGCACGCTTTAGTTGGCGATGTGCGCTACCAAGGGCTGATGGCGGCGCTCGAACTGGTTTCCGACCAAGCCGCCAAGAAGTCGGCCGACAAGAAGACGATGAATGCCGCCGCAGAAGCCGCCTACAAGGCCGGCGTCATGCTGCGCGTCTCCGGCAACACCATCATCCTGTCGCCGCCGCTGGTGATCTCATCCGCCGATGTGGCGAAGATCGCGGAGGCTCTCGACGCCGGACTGACGGCCGCTGCCTGAGCGACGGCGACGCTCAGTCCTGGCCGAGCCGCAGGCGTCGCCATGCCGCTGGAGACAGGCCGACGGCAGCGCGGAAGAAGCGCGAGAAATAGGCCGGGTCGTTGAACCCGGTCTCATAGGCGATGTCCTCGACCGTGCGGATGGTGAAGAGCAGCAGGCGCTTGGCCTCGACCAACCGCCGCTCGCCGACCGCCTGGCGTACGCCCGCACCCAGAACCTCACGCGCTGCCTTGTCGAGCAGATAGCGCGTGGTGCCGAGTGCGGCGACATAGCGCTCGACCGGCCAGTCGTCGCGAAAGTGCCGGTCGATCAGACGCCGCAGCCGACCGCCCAGCGCCACGGTCGCCGGCACCGCGACAGCATGCGATTGCGCATCGAGGCGGGCGATGCCCGACAATGCCACGGCGATCAGCGGCGGTAGGATCTTCTCCACACCGGGCAGCCTGTCGGCATATTCCGCCTGGATCATCCTGATCGTATCGCCCAACCTCTCCCACAGAGCGGTTTCGCCGCGTCCGGTGACGAAGATCGGCTGGTCGAGCGGCAGCGCGGACTGCTCGGCGATCGCCGCAAGGGCAGCATCGGCGACCGAGACGACGATGGCGTCGGCGCCCGGCTCGATGCTGAATGCGTGTACCACGCCGCTCGGCATGAAGCTCACCGTCGGCGCCGAAAAACTCCAGGTCTCGTCTTCGATCCGATAAGTGCCGCTGCCGCCAGTCCAGAAGGTGATCTGCGCCATTTGCGGGTGCTTGTGCGCCAACACCTGGCCCCGATGCACGGAAGCGCGCGCGAGAACTGTCTCGACATGAAGGAAGCCGACGTCGAGCGCACGCGCCGGTTCGCCATAGACGAAGAACTCGGGAATGACGGTCTGACCCATGACGGCGAAAAAATCCAAGTGGTTCTATACTTTCGTCCATAAACCTTTGTCACGACAATCGCTATAGTTAACGCGTTAAGGGAGGATCATGATGCGATCGGAAGATTTTCGGGCCGACACGAAGCGGCCGTTCACAGGTGCCGAATATTTGCAGAGCCTGCGCGACGGGCGCGAGGTCTATATCAATGGCGAGCGGATCGCCGACGTCACCACCCATCCGGCGATGCGCAACTCGGCGCGCTCCCTGGCGCGCCTTTATGATGCCTTGCACGAACCGGCGCGTCAGGCGGTGCTGACCTCGCCGACCGACACCGGTTCCGGTGGCTACACACATAAATATTTCCGCGTCGCCCATTCCGCCGCCGAACTTGCCGAGCAGCAGACGGCGATCGCCGACTGGTCGCGTATGTCCTATGGCTGGATGGGGCGCACGCCCGACTACAAGGCGGCGCTGATGAATACGCTCGGCGCCAATGCCGAATGGTACGGCCCGTTCAAGGACAATGCGCTCGCCTGGCACAAACGCGCCCAGGAAGCGGCCCTGTTCATGAACCACGCCATCGTCAACCCGCCGATCGACCGCCACAAGCCGGCCGAGCAGGTCAAGGACGTGTTCGTGCACATCACCAAGGAGAACGACGCCGGCATCTGGGTGTCCGGCGCCAAGGTGGTGGCCACGTCGTCGGCGCTCACCCATTGCAATTTCCTGGCCCAGAGTTCGGCGACGGTCACCGAGGATCCGTCGCTGTCGGTGATGTTCATCGTGCCGATGAACGCGCCGGGCATAAAGATGTTCTGCCGAGTCTCCTATGAGCAGACGGCCAACACCGTCGCCCGTCCTTTCGACTACCCGCTGTCGTCGCGCTTCGACGAGAACGATGCGATCCTGGTGCTGGACAATGTCTTTATCCCCTGGGAGGACGTGCTGGTGCTTCGCGACGCGCAGAAGATCCTCTCCTTCCATCCGGCATCAGGCTTCATGCACGGCTATTGCTTCCAGGGTTGCACGCGCTTTGCCGTCAAGCTTGACTTCCTGGCCGGCCTGCTCGCCAAGGCGCTGCGCGCCACCGGCGGCGACGCCTTCCGCGGCAACCAGGCGGCGCTCGGCGAAGTCATTGCGCTGCGCCACATGTTCTGGAGCTTTTCCAACGCCATGGCGCACAACCCGATCCCGTGGGCGAACGGCGCCGTGCTACCTAATCTCGAGGCGGCGCTCGCCTATCGCACTTTCATGTCGGAGGCCTATCCGCGTGTCATCGACACGGTGCGCCGGGTCATCGCCTCAGGGCTGATCTACCTGCCGTCCTCGGCAAAGGATTTCGACAATCCGGAGGTCGACAAGTACCTGGCCCAGTACGTGCGCGGCTCGAACGACATGGGCCATATCGAGCGCATCAAGATCATGAAGCTCTTATGGGACGCAACCGGTACCGAGTTCGGAGGACGCCATGCGCTCTATGAACTCAACTATGCCGGTGCGCCGGAAGAGGTGCGGCTGCAGGTGCTGAAGGGCGCCGAGCGCGGAGGACGATTGAAGCAGATGGAAGAGTTAGTCGATACCTGCATGGCCGACTACGACGAAAAGGGCTGGACCGGCGACACCTGGCTGCCGCCCCTGCCGGCTGACGCAAGCTGAGGTCCCGGCCATGGAGCCACAAGTTGCTAGGCTGGAGTTCCGTGAGGCGATGGCGCGGGTCTGTGCGCCGGTCAACATCGTCACGACTGATGGTCCGGCCGGCCGCGGCGGCTTCACGGCGACCGCCATGTGCAGCGTTTCCGACGATCCGCCGACGCTGCTTGTGTGCATGAACGAGCGCTCGGCGCAGACCGGCCTGTTCCTCGCCAACCAGCGTTTCTGCGTCAACGTGCTGACGCAGTTACACACGCATCTTGCGGCAAAGTTCGCCGGCACGATCCGCGACATGGGCGAGCGCTACAATGCGGCAAGATGGCAGACAATGCCGTCCGGCATGCCGGCGCTGCTCGACGCCATCGTCAGCTTCGATTGCGAGATCGGCGACGTGAACAAAGTTGGCACGCACAATGTGATGTTCGGCCGCGTCGTCGACATCCGCCACGGCAGCGACGAGGCGGCACTGCTCTATGTCGGCCGCAACTACATGCAGCCGAGCGCACTCGGCAGTTTTGGCGGGTAGAGGCTGTCAGGTCTGGTTTTCGGACGATTCCGACTGGATCAGGCTTTCGAGCAGGTCGAGCAGATGCTCGTGCTGTTCGGCGCCGTAGCGCTGCTCGATCGCATCGTAGATGGCGATGCGCTCGGGCGATAAATCCTCGATCAGCGCCAGCCCGGCCGGGCTGATTGCGAGCAGCGCCCGGCGACCGTCATCCTTGACCTTGTTGCGGGTGATGAACTGCCGTTCCTCCATAGCCTTGATGATACGGGTCAGGCTAGGCGGAAGAATCGAGGCGCGATTGGCAAGTTCGGTTGCCTCGAGTGGCCCGGCTTCGGCAAGCACACGCAGCACGCGCCATTGCTGCTCAGTGATGTCGTGGCGGGCAAGCATCGGCCGGAAATGCGCCATGATCACTTCGCGGGCGCGAAGCAGAGCCATGGGCAGGGAGCGGCGAGTGCTGGGCGGTAGCAAGGTCAGGTCTCCAAAAGATTCCAATTCCAGTGCGACTCGTCACGAGAACGAGGCACCGATCGCAGCTATATCCGCGATTTTGCCTGGAGCGGCAATCCCACCCGCGGAAGCTGCATCGGTATAGAGAACGACGCTTGACATTCCGCCGTCAAGATGTAATTCACATGTTAATTACAAAAAAGACCGGCAGCGCCGGCGGAGGAAGCCTTGCCACACATGGCGATCGAATATTCCGCGAATCTCGACGCAAAAGTCGACATGGGCGAAATTTGCGCACTGGTCTCGCGCACCATCCTCGAAACCGGCCTGTTCGAGCCGGGCGCGGCGAGAGTGCGCGCCTTCCGCGCAGAGGCGTACGCGATTGCCGATCGTCTCCCTGAGAACGGCTTCATCGACATGAACTTCCGCATCGGCAAGGGCCGCAGCGCCGAGGAAAAGAAACGCGCCGGCGAGGCGATCTTCGCTGCTGTCTCGGATCATCTTGCATCTCTGTTCACGACGCCGCATTTCGCGCTGTCGCTGGAGATACGCGAGATCGATGCCGAACTAAGCTGGAAGAAGAATGCCATTCACCCGCGCCTGCGCGGCAAGTGACAGGAACCCATATCATGGCGGCATTGGACGACAATCTGAGAAAGGCCGAGGCCTATCTGGAGCGCTTCAGGAACGAGGGCGTGCTCAACCAGATCGGCGGGGAGGCCATGGCGGCCGCCGACGGTTCGACCTATGAGACGCTGTCGCCAATCGACCTGAAGCCGATCGCCAAGGTGGCACGCGGCAAGGCCGCCGACATCGACCGCGCCGCCAAGGCGGCGAAGGCTGCCTTCCGCGACTGGGCGGCGATATCAGGCGACGCCCGCAAGAAGCAGTTGCACAAAATAGCCGACGCCATCGTCGCGCGCGCCGAGGAAATCGCTTTCGTCGAATGCATGGACACCGGCCAGTCATTGAAGTTCATGGCCAAGGCAGCGCTGCGCGGCGCGGAGAACTTCCGCTTCTACGCCGACCGCGCGCCAGAGGCCCGCGACGGCCATACGATCCGCGCACCGAACCAGGTCAACATGACGACGCGCGTGCCGGTCGGCCCAGTCGGCGTGATCACGCCTTGGAACACACCTTTCATGCTGTCGACCTGGAAAATCGCGCCGGCGCTCGCCGCCGGCTGCACGATCGTCCACAAGCCGGCCGAGTTCTCGCCGCTGACCGCGCGGCTATTGGTCGAGATCGCCGAGGAGGCCGGCCTGCCGAAGGGCGTGTGGAACCTCGTCAACGGCTTTGGCGAGGACGCCGGCAGAGCCCTGACCGAACACCCCGACATCAAGGCGATCGGCTTCGTCGGCGAAAGCCGCACAGGCTCGATGATCATGAAGCAGGGTGCCGACACGCTGAAGCGCGTGCATTTCGAACTCGGCGGCAAGAACCCGGTCATCGTCTTTGCCGATGCCGATCTGGAGCGGGCGGCCGACGCTGCCGTCTTCATGATCTATTCGCTGAACGGCGAGCGCTGCACCTCGTCCTCACGCCTGCTGGTCGAGGAAAGCATCTACGACAAGTTCACCGCGCTGGTGGCGGAGAAGGCCAAGCGCATCAGGATAGGCCATCCGCTCGACCCCGAAACCGTGGTTGGACCACTGATCCATCCGGTGCATGAGGAAAAGGTGCTGTCCTATATCGAGATCGGCAAGTCGGAAGGCGCTGTCGTCGCCGCCGGCGGCGGCAAGTTCGCTGGTCCGGGCGGCGGCTGCTATGTCAGCCCGACGCTGTTCGTCGGCGCCACCAACAAGATGCGCATCGCCCAGGAAGAGATCTTTGGACCCGTGCTGACCGCCATCTCGTTCAAGGACGAGGCCGAGGCGCTGGCGCTGGCCAACGATACGCAATACGGCCTGACCGGCTATCTCTGGACCTCGGACGTCACCCGCGCCTTCCGCTTCACCGACGCGCTCGACGCCGGCATGATCTGGGTCAATTCGGAGAATGTGCGCCACCTGCCGACGCCGTTCGGCGGTGCCAAGAACTCGGGCATCGGCCGCGACGGCGGCGACTGGTCGTTCGATTTCTACATGGAAACCAAGAACATCGCGTTCGCCACGGCGCCGCACTCGATCCAGAAGCTCGGCGGCTGACCGGAGACCCCAAAGATGCCCCTGCCCTCACCCAATCTCTACCCGGCATTCAACATCGTGCGGCTGAGCCATGTCGAGCTGGCCGTCACCGACCTTGCGAAATCACGCGCTTTCTATGTCGACACGCTCGGCCTGCAGGTGACCGACGAGACCAACGACGCCATCTATCTGCGCGCCATGGAAGAGCGCGGCCACCACTGCATCGTGCTGCGCAAAGGCCCAACCGCGGAAGCCCGCGACCTCGGCTTCAAGCTGTTTTCCGACGAGGATCTCGACAAGGCCGAGCACTTCTTCAAAGGCAAGGGCCTGCCTGTGGAATGGGTCGAGCGGCCCTACCAGTCGCGTACCTTCCGCACCCGCGACCCGCACGGCATTCCGCTGGAATTCTATTCCAGGATGGAGCGGCTGCCGCCGATCCATCAGAAATATGCGCTGTACAAGGGCGTCAAGCCGCTGCGCATCGACCACTTCAACTGCTTCTCGCCCAACGTCGATGAATCGGTGACGTTCTATAACGAGCTCGGCTTCCGCGTGACCGAGTACACGGAGGATGCCGCGACCGGAAGACTTTGGGCGGCATGGACGCACCGCAAGGGCGGCGTCCACGACATCGCCTTCACCAATGGCATCGGCCCACGCCTGCACCACGTCGCCTTCTGGGTGCCGACGCCGCTCAATATCATCGATCTGCTCGACCTGATGGCCACTACCGGTTGGCTGCCGAACATCGAGCGCGGCCCCGGCCGGCACGGCATCTCCAACGCCTTCTTCCTCTATATCCGTGACCCCGACAACCATCGCATCGAGATCTATTGCTCGGACTACCAGACGGTAGATCCCGACCTAGAGCCGATCAAATGGGACCTCAAGGACCCGCAGCGCCAGACGCTGTGGGGCGCACCCGCGCCGAAGAGCTGGTTCGAGGAAGGCAGCAGCTTTGTCGGCGTCGAAGCGCGTGCGTCCGAGCTGGCAGCCTCACCGATCGTGGCGCCGTGACGCCGGCTAACTGCAGGGGAAACATATGAGCGCGGCACATCTCGCCACCTTCACCGTCGGCGGCAAAACGCGCTACGGCGCGATCACCGACAAGGGCGTCGTCGACCTGTCGGCGCGACACGCACAGTGGCCGACTTTACGCGAGGTGATAGAGGCCGGCGCATTGCGACGGCTGGCGGAGGAGGCGGACGCATTCGCCGCCGATTTCCCGCTCGACGCCATCGCTTACGAGATACCCGTCCCCTCGCCCGAAAAGATCATCTGCGTCGGCGTCAACTATCCAGACCGCAACGAGGAGTACAAGGACGGACAGGCCGCACCCTCGAACCCGTCGCTGTTCATCCGCTTCCCGCGCTCCTTCGTCGGTCACGGCACACCGCTGGTGCGGCCGCCGGAATCGCAGCAGCTCGATTATGAGGGCGAGATCGTCATTGTCATCGGTAAAGGCGGCCGCCGCATCGCCGAGGCGGATGCGCTCGGCCATATCGAAGCACTTTCGCTCTGCAACGAGGGCACCATCCGCGACTGGGTCCGTCACGCCAAGTTCAATGTCACGCAAGGCAAGAACTTTGACCGCACGGGTTCCATCGGTCCCTGGCTGGTGCCGTTCACCGACGAGGCACAGATCGCCGACATCGCGCTCACCACGCGCGTCAATGGCGAAATTCGGCAGCAGGACCGCACCGGTCGCATGATCTTTTCCTTCCGCAAGATCATCAACTACGTCTCGACCTTCACCACACTTGTCCCCGGCGACATCATCGTCACCGGCACGCCGACGGGCGCCGGCGCCCGCTTCGAGCCGCCGATCTGGCTGAAGCCGGGCGACGTCATCGAGGTCGAGGCCGACGGCATCGGCCTGCTCAGCAACGGCGTCGTCGACGAAGGAGCCGGCCGATGATGACGCCGGAACAGGTCGAAGACGCGGCCGCGAGGCTGTTCGAGGCCGAGCGCGACCGCCGCCAGATCAGGCTGCTCAGCCTCGACTTTCCCGGGGCGACGATGGATGACGCCTATCTCGTCCAGGCGGCGCTGGTGAAACGAAAAGTGGCGTCGGGCCTGACGATCAAGGGCTGGAAGATCGGCCTGACCTCGAAGGCAATGCAGTCGGCGCTCTCCATCGACATTCCGGATTCCGGCGTGCTGTTCGACGACATGTTCTTCGACGACGGCGGCACCGTTCCCGCTGGCCGCTTCATCCAGCCGCGCATCGAGGCCGAGATCGCCTTCGTCATGAAAGCACCGCTGGCCGGTCCGGACGTTTCGATCGACGACGTGCTCGACGCCACCGACTACATCACGCCGGCGCTGGAGATCCTCGATACCCGCATCGAGCGCGTCAACAAGGAGAGCGGCAGGATACGGACCTTCTTCGACACAATCTCCGACAATGCCGCCAATGCCGGCATCGTCGTCGGCGGCCGCCGTGCCGGACCGCGCGAGGCGGACCTGCGCTGGATCGGCGCCATCCTGTCGCGCAATGGCGAGGTCGAGGAGACGGGGCTCGGCGCCGGCGTGCTCGACCATCCGGCCAAGGGCATCGCCTGGCTGGCCAACCGGCTGCACCAATACGGCATGCAGATCGAGGCCGGACAGCTGGTGCTGTCGGGTTCCTTCATCCGGCCCGTGGAGTGTCGCCATGGCGACACTCTCGTTGCCGATTTCGGACCCTATGGAGCGATCCGCATCGGTTTTGCCCGCTAGCGGCAATTCCTCCATAGCCCGCTGACCCGACTTGCGGGCGGCGTACTGAAACAGAACCCGGAAGAGCCCGAAAAGTTATCCTTGCCGGCCTTCAAAGTATCGGCGCCGAAATCCGGGTGCCGCGCGAACATCCGTTCGATGCCATCGCTTTGCTGGACGATCTGGATTAACTCGACTTCCATCGCTGGCTGCGTTCCTGAAAGGCTCTATTACGCGATAGGCCACGATCCGCTGACGCGCTTTGCGCTCCTGTTTCAATCCGAGCCGCTGAGCTCGAAGTCATTTCGCAGCACGTAGAGGAGAGGCGTGCCTGCTTTCGCGTTTGCCAAAACCCTCGACCGTTGAGCCGGAAAGGCACCTTCACGGTCCGGCACCATCGGGTTTCGGCCCCGTGTAGCGGAGTATCCAGAGCCCCTGGTTTTTGTCGCTGATATACATGAAACCGCGGCGATCCACGACGACATCCTCGGTCTGCAGTACCAGCTTGTCTTCGGGCATTGGCCCGTGGCGGCGGGTGGGTTCCGGCGGGATGAAATAGCCGACCTCGCGCGGAAGCCGGGTGTTCGAAACGTCGTAGATCCTGAGCCCGGCATTGAAGTGCGCGATGTAGAACAGATCGCCCTGTTTCTGGACATCGGGATGATGCTGGTGGTGGTTGATGTTGTGCGGCCCGCGCCAGCCGCCACGCGTTGTGAAATCCGAATAGGGAGCGCCTTCGGGCGGCACGGGTTCGGGCAACAGCGACAGTAGAAAGGGTTTGCTTGGATCTGAAATGTCGATGATCGACGCATGATGCATCGGACCACGTCCATAGGTGACGTTCTCCGAATTGGCGAAGGCGATGCCGCGCTCTGGAATCGGCAGCACGCCATGCACACCGAAGCGCGAATGAAACGGAGGGCTGAAGCTTAGGCCGCCGACCTGCCTCGGCCGCGAGACGTCGCTGATGTCGAGCACAATTATACCGGCCGCGCCGTAAGGCAAATAGACGAGATCGCCGGTGACATAGGGCGGGCCGTGCAGCGAGACATCCGCGCCCGTGCTGGCGCAGAAGGCGCCGCACATGCATTGCGGCTTCAGTCGCAACTGGTAGCGATCGGAGGTCTTCTGGTCGGCGGCGGGCTCCGCGACTGCGAAGCTCTCGCCGCCGGTCTCATGCTGGCCCGGCACCCACCAACGTCCGGCTTCGCGCGGCTTGGAGCGATCCGAGATATCGAGAATGACGTAGATGTTGCCCTTGTACCCCGGCATGCCGGCGGCAAGGTGAACGTAGCGCCCGCCGGGATAAAGATTGCGGTGAGTGCCGTTTCCGCCAGTTCGGTAGTGGCTCAGTTGTTTCGGATTGACGGGATCGGCGATATCCCAGATCAGAACCCCTTCTCCGAACGGCGCATCGGGATCGCCACCGAAATTCGCGAATGGCTTTTCGAGTGCGGTCACCATCGTGTCGCCGGACAAATCGATCTGCAGCGTCCAGGTGTTCGTGCCGGGATAAGGCACGAATTTGAGGACCTCCGGCTTTGCCGGGTCGGTTACGTCGATGATGCTCCATCCGGAGTGCCAGAAGTGCCCGGTATAAAGATACCATCGCTCGCCTACCTGCCTGATCGCCATCTTGAAGGCCGGGCGATGATCGAGATCGGTATAGCCAACCGCTTCGACATTATGGGCGAAGGCGCCGGAAGGTGCCGGCGACGAAGCTGGAACCGGCTGTGCAAGTGCCTCGCAGACAAGCCCGGATTGAGATGCTGCTGCGAGCGCCGCTCCGGCAAGCGGCACCTTGAGCATCTGGCGGCGTGAAATCTCGGAATTCTTCAAAATCCTGCCTCCTTCTTTTGCGGCTTTTCAGATTTTGCAGGCTCCAATACTTTCAGTCCAATATCGATTGGACTCGCAGTAATTCGATTTGGGAAACTAGGAATGGACCACAAGCTCATGCAGTCCTTCGTGGCTGTAGCGGAGGAACTGCATTTCGGGCGCGCCGCAATACGCCTGCACATCTCGCAACCCCCTCTGACAAAGCAGATCCAGCAGCTGGAGCAGGCCATCGGCGTGCGCCTACTCGATCGCACCAAGCGCAAGGTCGAACTGACTGCTGCCGGCCGTGTGTTTCTGGACGAAGCGCGGGCAGTGCTTCATCAGACGGGGCAAGCGGTGGAGCTTGCCCGCAAAGCCGATCGTGGTGAAACCGGCCATCTGTCCGTCGGTTTCATCGATGCGGCGATCTACAGTGTCGTGCCTGCAATCGTTCAGCGCTTTGTTGAAGCCTATCCCGAGGTCGAGCTGAGCCTGACGGACCTGCGTATTCCCAGTCAGATCAAACTCGTGGCTGAAGGCCAACTCGATATCGGCTTTGTTCATCCGCCTATTGTTCACAACGCTCTGCAGGTCGAAAGCATATTGATCGAACCTTTGATCGTAGCCTTGCCGGAAACGCATCGGTTGGCCTCGGAAGCCGAGGTGGCGCTGGCGGACTTGGCACCAGAGGCACTGATTCAATTTCCGCGCGGCATCAATCCATCCCTTTATGACGAGATCGTCGGGCTGTGCCGGTCGTCGGGCTTCAGCCCAAGGATCGTGCGGGAAGCAACGCCCAAGCAGACGATCATCGGCCTTGTATCTGTCGGGCTTGGTGTCTCACTGTTGCCAGCCTGCCTTCAGAACCTGCGGCGATCCGGCGTGGTCTATCGTCCAATTCGGGGCCGAAACCTGGCTATCGATACCTCCATCATCTATCGGCGCGAACAGCCCTCACCGGTGCTGAAGGCATTCCTCGACGTCGTGCGGAGCACGACGTCGACCAATGGCCATGGGCGGTAGTCTCGGCAATCACTTGGCTCGCGCGACCTTGGCCGCAGCCTCTTCGACGAGGGTGCGATCGCCGCTTTCCTCGGCCAAGTGAAGCGTCATCCGCGAGACCTGCCAGCCGTTGCCGGTGCGGATAAGCGCGTATTCGTAAGATCCGGCCACGACCCACATGCGATCGCCAAGCCAGTGCGTTGCGCGGACACTGGCTTGTGCCGTTGCCGCGCCATCGCCGACCTCGACCTGGATATCGGAAAGCTCATGACGCGTGGCGTCGAAACCCGGCAGCAGGTCGGCCCATGCGTCCATCAGCGCCGACGGCGCAAAGCGCTGCGGCTCGCCACCCCACAAGGACGTGTAATCGATCGTCGTTTCCGGTGCGAAGAAGCGTTCGAGAGGGCGGAAATCGCGATTGTCGGCGTAGACGGCGACGGCGGAGATTACGCCGGCTATGCGGGCTTCGTCGGCGGGCGACGCAAAGGACGTCTGAGCGCCAGCGACTGTGAGCAGCGCGGCGCCGAGCAACGCCGCCTTCATTCCACGACATCTTTGGCCGGTGGTTCCAGTGGGTCGCGTCGATGCTGGGTTTGAATGATTAGGTTCCATGGAAATATCCTCCTTGTTTGCATGCAAGCGTTTCGTTACCATCCATCAATCCGCCAGCCGCCCGAGCAGCGGCTTTGGTGCAAGGTAGGCCCAGCGCCCTGGCACCGGGGTAGTTCTGTTTCAAGAACCACTATTGATTCGGTTGAAATGCGCCGCAGCTGCATCGGCGGCCCGCGTCACGTTCTCGGGCTTGTCGTAGAAGTCGAACTGGGCGACGTCGTCCAGCCAGAGTTCGGACCGGTCGCCCTCAAGAAGCGCGAAGAAAGCATGCGCACCCTGCGGGATCGCTGCGGCTTCCGAGTGGACGATGAGCGTTGGCTTGTGGAGCTGCGCACCGACGGCCACGGAGTCGTAGGTCAGCCACGGTTCCCAAGAGGCCAGGTTGAACTTGTTGTCATAGGCCGGGATGAGGCCCCGGTTACTCTCCGTGTAATAGGGTATCTGGTACATCAGCGACGTCCGGTCGCTCATGCTCGCGGCGACGACGATCCGGGGTCGGCCCTTGCGCTCGGCGGCCTCGGCCTCTCGCGATGTCGCAATCAGTGCGGCCACACCTTCTGGACCGCCATAGACCTGTTCGACGATGCGGGCGTCATGCAGCCAGGGAGCCACCAGCGCCACGCTGGCGAAGTTCGCATTGGCTGATGCGGCCTGCGCCATGTAGCCGGCTGAGGCGCAGATACCGAGGCCCGCGATCTTTGCCGCGTCGACATCAGGCAAACTCGCCATGAAACGGCCGGCAGCAACAATATCCGACGTCTTGGCCGCAGGGTCTTCCTTGAACCTGGCAGTCCCGCCAGACTCACCCCAGCCGCGGAAGTCGAAGGCAAGGGACACATAGCCGCGTTCTGCCATTTCTCGGGCATAGAGGCCGGACATCTGCTCCTTGACCGATGTCCAGGCGCCGGTCACCAGCACGCCGGGGCGCTTCTCGCCAGGCCGGTAATCGGCGGGCAGATAAAGTGTGCCGATCAGGGCGACCCCTTCATTGTCAAAGGAAACCTTGCGGGTCTGAACCTCAGCGGCAAGCGCAGCTCCGGCAAAAAACATCGAAGCCGCCGCGGCGATAAACGACGAGAGCACGGACATGGGAAAAGCCTCCTCAGGACAGGATTTCCTCAAGCATCGCGCCATGACGTCCGCTCGTCAGCGCCCGTCCTTGCGCTTTGCCGATCCGATCTTGCGCTTCAGTGCCCGCGCCAGGCTCCCGGTCTCTTGCCCACCAGCTTGCGGAACTGCGCCGCGAACTTTGCCGGATTGGAATAACCGACCCGCCATGCGACCTCGGCGATCGGTAGTCGGGTTGAGCGTAACAGATCCTTCGCCCGCTCGATCCGGCGGGAGACGACAAAGGCATGTGGCGGCACGCCAACGGCATCGCGAAATGCGCGCGCGAAGTGGAACCGGCTCATCACCGCTACCGCCGCCAGTTCATCGAGCGTGATATCATCCGTAAGATGCGCCTCGATATAGTCGAGCGCCCGCAGAATACGCGGCTCTGCCGCAGGCGGATCGCCTGCAGGCTGGCCCGCGAGACGCGTGAGCTGCGCTGCGAGTGCGACAGCCAAAGCGTCGCGATATAGCCGAGGCGCGGCATTTCCTGCAGCGTGGAGGCTGATGGCGAGTTGAGTCACCAACGCATCGATCGTACCTGACCGAGGCACAAAGGACGGTGCTGGCATCCCCGCACCCATGAGGAGATCGTCGTCGATCTCGACATTGAGGAAGTCGTTCGGCTCATCCCACCGGCACCAGCCCTCGAAGCCGGCGGGGAAAACCCAGCCTTGGCCCGGCAGCAATGGCAAGGCCCGGCGGCGGTCATTCCCATAAGCGGCATGATGGCTTCTAAGCGGCGCCAGCACCACGCCCACGGTCACGCGCTCGAAATGGAACGCACCTTCGCCAGGACCGACCCTGAGAAACGTGGACGCGCCTCCCGACCATTCATATGAACCGGGGCGCAGTTCTCGCCTGGTCTGTTCCAGCCCGATCAACATGGATTCAAAATAGCAACAGAGGTCGCAAGCTGCCAGTGAACCGCTTCAAATACGGCTCTGTCGCAAACCTTTCGGTAATCGGAGCATGCATGGAACGCTCCTCAGCCATGGAGGAGCACGTGATGTTCAAGGGCCGCCATTTCGACCTCTGTCGAAACACGGTTGTGTGCGTCAAGTTCTGCAAAAATGGCGTGGCGGTGTGGGGCGGTTACTCTAAACATTGGCGCTGCCTTTCGTTTCCGGACAGCGACATCAAATGTTGCAGCCGTCCATGCGTGGATCAGTCTGCAGCTTCAAGCCCCTTCACCTTCGGGCCTAGCGGTTTCCACAGGCTCCCGTGGCCGTCGGCATTTTTCGGCTGCGTAAAGACCTCAAAGCAGAACGACAGCCGACGTCGTTGGCGGGGTCCGCTCCCACCGCCAACTTTGTTGACCGTCATGGGCATAGCTGAACGCCCTGCGTATGATACCAGAATGGTACCCATCCGTAGGGGGCCTACCTCACTGCCTCAATAACCTGTAAGTAACTGAAATTATTTGATGAATTATGGTACCGTTGGCTGGGATCGAACCAGCGACCTCCGGATCCACAATCCGGCGCTCTAACCATCTGAGCTACAACGGCACGTTTGCCTGAACGGGTCGAAGCGGAAACTCATCCCACTCGACCGCTCTGTCGTTCGGCGATGCGTCCTTACGGGCTTATGGATTCTAATTCAAGGCTTTTGGAAAGCAAAGGTCACTTCCCCACATCGGCGCGATATTCGCCGGCGCCAGGCAAAGAAAAAGGCCGGCGGGAGGAGGTGCCGGCCTTTTCCTGTTACGAGCCAGCGGGAGGAGGTGCTGGCTGGTCACCCCGGCAAGCAGAGGGAGGAGGTTCCACCCGCCGGGTATTCCTTGATTGCCGACATCATACGCCCGATCTTTTTTAAGAAAATGCGACCTTTTGTTGCATCTTCAGATCATGCGTAAATGTTAAGCAATCTTGATATCCTTCATCGCCTTCTCGAAGGCGGTCTTGATCGGCTTGGAGACGTCCTCGGCTGCTTTGGAGGCGACAGCCTGGAAGTCCTTGGCCTGCTCTACCGTCGTCTCAACGCGCTTGCGCAGGAACGCGGTCTGCAACTCGACGACTTCCGACAACGACTTGGCGCCAATCAGCGCTTCGAGATGGGAGAAGCCGGCCTCGGCATTGGCACGCAGAGCGGAAATGGTCTTGAGCGACAGGTCGCTGGAAACGGTCTTGGCGGTCTCGAAGGTCGACTCCAAAGCCTTCTGGGTCTCCTCGGCGCCAGTCTTCAGCTTGGCATAGGCTTCCTTCGACTGCTCAACACCCTTTTCGGCGAAAGCGCGCATCTGGTCGGTAGCCTTGGAAGCGTCGAAGCTCGGGAATTCAACATTTTCAATCGTCTCGGCAGTCTTGGTCCTGGACATTTTCCATCCTTTTCAGCGCCAGCGGCTTTGACAGAAAGCCGTCTCATTCATGTATGATGGCAATATAAAGGCAAATTTTGTGCATTGCAATATCTTTGTTGCAGTGCACCATAAATTCTTTTGGGCCGTTAACCAAGAGCCCAGATTCCGGCCTTTGCACGTTCTGGCTTGTGGACCTTCTCGCCTCCGGCTTTTATTAACAAAGCGTTAACTGCAAATTCGCCGCTCCGTGAGGGTTCGCCAAGCGCATGCCGTCCGAATATTCCTTCCTTGACGTCGCCGTGCTCGACGCGGTCCGCCAGCGCTTTGCCGCCGGCGACGCGATCGCGATCCTGTCGGCGGACCTGGAGCAGGTGATCTGGGCCAATGGGCCGGGAGCCGCGATGTTCGGCTATCCCGACATCGAGGCCATCATCGGCACCTCGGCGCAACTGCCCTTGATAGCCAGGCGCCAGATCATGGCGACCAGCGGATTTCCCGAGATCGGCAATGACCGGGCCATCACGGTGCGGCTTGCGACCGGCATGACCAGCCGCGCCGTCAGCTTCCTGGCCAGCGCCGTGTCCATGCCGGATGCCGAAAAGGCGATCATGCTGGCCGTGCCGGCGGCGCAGACGGGCTCGCGCAGTGCCGGCGAAATCGCCGCTCGCGCCATCAGCGGGTTTACCGAGGATGGCCATTTCATCGCCTTTGTCGATGCCGCAGGCAACGTCGAGGCCGCCTCCGAGGGGTTTTCTGCGCTGGGCATCCTGCCGGAAACGCTGGCTGCGCTCGTCGCCGACGTCGCGGCCGAGAGTGACCGCATCATCAAGCGCCTCGTCCCTGGCGGCACGGCCGCCTATCCGGCGGGGCTGGCACGATTGACCGAGGAGCGGCATCTGCTGGTGGTGATCGACGAGGACCAACTCGACGACACCGCAGCTGGCGGCGAACACCCGGCGCAAACCATCGCCGAGGCCGCGCCGGCTGGCGACGTTTCTGTTCAGCCGGAACAGGGTGCCGAGCCGGCCGACGAACCGGGTGCCTCACAACCGACCAGCGATATCGCCGCATCGCAGGCGCATGAGATCGCCGACGCGACGGTGCAGCCGCCGACAGCCGCCAACAGCGATCACCCACCTGCGCGCACGCCGGCGCAGCACGACCATTGGTACTTCAACACCGGCGAGGACGAAGGGCAACAGGCGCACCGGCCAGCGCCTGAACCTGAAGCGCCCGCAGAACCGGCCGCTCTGGACACTCCCGCCCAAAACACGAAACAACAAGACCCGATACAGAATGATGTCCAGGCCACCTCCGCGGCCGCGCCTGGGACCGTTCCGGCGACAGACCGCATGGCGCCGCCGCTGCGCTTCGTCTGGCGCACCGACGCCGAAGGCAAATTCAGTGCGCTGTCGCCGGAATTCGCCTCCATCGTCGGCAAGCCCGCAGCCGACGTGATCGGCCGCCGCTTCAGGGATGTCGCGGCCACTTTCGGCCTCGACCCCTCCGGCGAGATCGCAGGCCTCCTGGAACGGCGCGATACCTGGTCCGGGCGCTCCGTGCTGTGGCCGGTGGTCGGCACCGATCTGAAGATACCTGTCGATCTGGCGGCGCTGCCTGTCTATGGCCGCAGCCGTGCCTTCGAGGGTTTTCGCGGCTTCGGCGTCGCCCGCGCCAGTGATGCGGTCGTCGATCCTGAAGCCATCGGCATGGCGCTGGTGCCCAACGGTGCGGCACCGGCGGCACCGGAACCGAAAACCCTCGAACCAGCATCGGCAGAGCCGAAGGCCGAGGGCGCACCGGCTTCGGACCCTTTCAAGGGCGAGGTGCCCGCGCTGACCATCGTGCCGAAACCGGAACGGCGCTTTGCCGACAAGGTGATCCGGCTGGCCGAACATCGTCAGCCGGCCGACGACAAGGGCCTGTCGAGCCTGGAACGCAGCGCGTTCCGCGAGATCGGCGAACGGCTGAGGAAGGACAGTTCCCCGGTCGAGCCGCCGGAAGCTGAAAAGCCCGGTGCCGAGAGCCTCGAGCCGGCGATCGACACATCCACGGAAGCAGCAAACGTGCCGACAGCGGGGACGGAAGCTTCTGCAGTCGGCGGGGTTTCATCAACGCCCGGCACCGCGTCGCACGCCGGCGAAATCCCTGCGGCAGAGCCGGAGAACGAGACAGCGCCAGCCGAGCCGTCCGATGTCGATGCCGAGGACGAGCGGGATCTGGCGCGGCTTGATGGCGGCCACCCGGACGAAACGGTTCAGCAGCCCGGTGCGCCGCCGAATGCGACGGGCTCGTTGCTGGATTATGCCGGCCATGACAACGAAAGCGACACTGCCGCGGACAACAGCGACCAGTCCCAGGCCTCCGAACCGGAGGCGGCGGAACCAGACATCACCAAACCCGGCGCGACTGGCGTTGGCGCCGATGCGCGACGTGATGCCGTCGATGACGACAGCATGACATCAGCTGATTTTCGCGATGCCGAAGATAGTGAAGATTGGGCGCAGCCCGACGAGAAAGCCTCGGCGCCCGACCGGCAGGCGGTTGCGTCCGCCGAGACAACTGCCAGCGCAGTGGACGTCGTGGAAACACGCATCGAGCGCCCGCGCCTGCAGGTGCCGCCGCTCAAGGCCGAAGGGTTCGTGCCGTCGGCGTTTTCGGCCGGAGATGAGCACAAGGTTCCCGACACTTCGCTTCTCGGCAAGCTGCCCGTGCCGCTGCTCATCCATTCCGGCGACGAGCTGCACTACGCGAACGGGGAATTCCTCAACCTGACCGGCTATGAGGCGCTCGACGACCTTGCGGATGCCGGTGGCCTCGGCGCCCTGTTTGCCGACCCCTACGCCGACGACGGTTCTTCCGACGGCGCCGATCGCGCGCTGCGGCTGAAGACGCGTGACGGGCAGGAATTCCCGATCGAAGCTATTCTACGCTCAGTCCCCTGGCGCGACGGCAAGGCGCTGATGCTGGTGGTACGCCGCCACGGCGAGGATGACGCACCGGTGCATGCGGTCGGCGACGAGCAGACGCAGCCCGACATTCCCGAGCTCAAGGCGCGCATCGCCGAGATGCGCACCATCATCGACACCGCCACCGACGGCGTCGTGCTGATCGGCCGAGACGGCACCATCCGATCGATCAGCCGTCCGGCCGAAGCGCTGTTCGGTTTCGACAGCGACGATGTTACCGGCAAGCCGTTCGCTTCACTATTTGCAATCGAAAGCCAGCGCGCGGCGCGCGACTATCTCAACGGACTGTCCGAACCCGGCGTGGCGAGCGTGATGAATGACGGCCGCGAGGTAATCGGGCGCGAGGCGCAGGGGCGGTTCATCCCGCTGTTCATGACCATTGGCAGGCTGCCCAACGACAGCGGCTTCTGTGCTGTCGTGCGTGACATCACGCAGTGGAAGCGGGCCGAAGAGGACTTGACGCAAGCGCGTGCGATGGCGGAGCGCGCGTCCTCGCAAAAGACCGATTTCCTCGCCCGCATCAGCCACGAGATCCGCACGCCGCTCAATGCCATCATTGGCTTTTCCGAACTGATGGTCGACGAGAAGTTCGGACCTGTCGCCAATGACCGCTACCGCGACTATCTGCGCGACATCAACCGCTCGGGCAATCATGTGCTCGACCTGGTCAACGACCTGCTCGACATCTCGAAGATCGAGGCCGGCCAGCAGGAAATGGCCTACGAGGCGGTGTCGCTCAACGACACGCTGGCTGAGACGGTGGCGATGATGCAGCCACAGGCCAACCGTGAGCGCGTCATCATCCGCTCCAGCTTCGCTTCCCGCTTGCCGGAAGTGGTGGCCGACCTGCGCAGCGTGCGCCAGATCGCGCTCAACATCCTGTCGAACGCCATCCGCTACACCCAGGCTGGCGGCCAGGTGATCGTCTCGACCGCCTATGAAACGTCGGGCGACGTCGTCATGCGGGTACGCGACACCGGCATCGGCATGAGCCAGGCCGAGATCGAGCAGGCGCTGAAGCCATTCAAGCAGATTAACGCGCTGAAGCGCGGACGTGGCGACGGCACCGGGCTTGGATTGCCGTTGACCAAGGCGATGGTCGAAGCCAACCGCGCCCGGTTCATCATCAACTCCACACCGGGTGAAGGCACGCTGGTTGAGGTCGCATTTCCATCGACTCGTGTGCTTGCGGAATAGGCCAGCGCCCTCCACAGCTCGATCCCTTTTGTTTGTCGCAACTCCCAAAGGGATGCGCTTTTCCCGGGAAAAACGCTCGACGCTTTTCCTGGAATTGCTTCGGCAAAAGAAAAGGCGCCCAAAAGGACGCCTTAAGAGATGGAATTGCTGTCACAACGGGGGCTTGAGCGAATCGGATCCTCCGGGGGCCGAGGAACGGGATTTCTCCCTCAAGTTGTATGCGACTATCGACGCCGGACCTTAACAACTCCTTACCGAGGCGGCGGAAAATTTACGGATGTGTACCACTGATGAAATCTAGGTAAATTCTACCGACATATTTCGGTAACCATGCTGGAAATCCTTGTTTCATGCAGGTCGTTGGCTCAAAGCCCGAGCCAATTTGTGCGACATGCATTGGCGGTTCACTCGGCCAGTTGCGGCAGGTTCTTGAACAGCTCAAGCGCCTCTGGGTTGGCGAGCGCCTCCTTGTTCTTGATGGCGCGGCCATGCACCACGTCGCGCACCGCAAGCTCGGTGATCTTGCCCGATTTGGTGCGCGGGATGTCGGTGACGGCGACGATCCTGGCCGGCACGTGACGCGGGCTCGCCCCGCTGCGGATTTTTGCCCGTATGCGTTTCTCGAGTTCCTCATCGAGTTGCACGCCAGCGGCCAGGCGCACGAACAGCACGACGCGCACGTCATTGTCGAAATCCTGGCCGATGCACAGCGCCTCCAGGATTTCCGGCATCTGCTCGACTTGGTTGTAGATCTCCGCCGTGCCAATTCTCACGCCGCCCGGGTTGAGCGTGGCGTCGGAACGGCCGTGGATGATCAGGCCGCCATGGGCGGTCCATTCGGCGAAATCGCCATGACACCAGACATTGTCGAAGCGCTCGAAATAGGCCGCGTGGTATTTCTTGCCCCCGGGGTCGTTCCAGAAGCCGATCGGCATCGACGGAAAGGCCTTGGTGCAGACCAGTTCGCCCTTCTCCTGCCTGACCGGCTTGCCGTCGTCGTCCCAGACATCGACGGCAAGGCCGAGGCCGGGACCCTGGATCTCGCCGGTCCAGACAGGCTGCGTCGGCACGCCGAGCACGAAGCAGGAGACGATGTCGGTGCCGCCGGAGACCGAGGCCAGATGGACGTCCTTTTTGATGCCGTCGTAAACGAAGCGGAAATCTTCCGGCGACAGCGGCGACCCGGTGGAGGAAATCGCACGCACATCAGACAGATCATGGCTGCGGATCGGCTTCAGTCCGGCCTTGCGGACGGAATCGATGAACTTGGCCGACGTGCCGAAGAAGGTCATCTTCTCGGCATCGGCAAAGTCGAACAGCGCATTGCCGTCAGGGTAGAAGGGCGAGCCATCATAGAGCAGCAGCGTGGCACCCGAAGCGAGCCCCGACACGAGCCAGTTCCACATCATCCAGCCGCAGGTGGTGAAGTAGAAGAAGCGGTCGCCCTCGATCAGCCCTGCGTGCAGCCGGTGTTCCTTGACATGCTGGATCAGCGTGCCGCCGGCCGAATGGACGATACATTTGGGAATGCCGGTCGTTCCTGATGAGAACAGGATGTAAAGCGGATGCGAAAACGGCAGCTGCTCGAAGCTAACGCGTTTGCCGGCGAAGGGCGACAGCGCCACTTCCAGCGCCACGGCCTTATCGATGGTCCCAGCGACGTCGCTCGATGTGCCGAGATAATCGACGACCAGGACCTTGCGGACGCTCGAGAGCTTGGCCGCGACCGCAGCGATCTTGTCGGCGACCTCGATCGCCTTGCCATTGTACCAATAGCCATCCGGCGCGATGAAGATGACTGGCTCGATCTGGCCGAAGCGATCGAGCACGCCCTGCTCGCCGAAATCGGGTGAGCAGGACGACCAGACGGCGCCGATAGAGGCGGCGGCAAGCATGGCGGCGACGGCCTCGGGCATGTTGGGCATCATCGCGGCAATGCGATCGCCCTTCTTCACCTTGAGCGACAGGAAAAGCTGCTGCAGCCGTGAAATCAGCGCATGCAATTCGTTCCAGGACAGACGGCGCTCGACCTTGTCCTCGCCGCGAAACACGATGGCCTCGCCCGCGCCGGTCTGCTTCAGCAGGTTCTCGGCGAAATTCAGCGACGAGTCGGGAAAGAAGGAGGCGCCCGGCATCTTGTCGCCATCGACAAGGATGGCATCGCCCGCATTGGTCCCCTTGTCGCCGACGATGCCGCAGAAATCCCAGACCAGGCTCCAGAACCCTTCGCGATCCTCAACCGACCACGCGTGAAGCTGCGGATACGAAGAAAACGCTACACCGGCCCTCAGTGCGGCTGCCTTGGTGAAAGCGGTCAAGGGTGCCGCATCGACTTGCTCTTGCGTCGGGGTCCAGAGCGGTGCTTCGGCAGCCATGATCGTTCCTCCACGGTCGCCATCGCTTATGCATATCGCAGCGCAGCAGAGCAAGATTTTGTTCGATTGATGCGGCTAGATGTGTGCAAATGCCATCGCCGGGCCATAAAGACTTGAAATGCCTCAGCCCTAGGTCGTAGTGACGACTGGGGTCGTAGTGACGACCAGGAAGTCGTGGTGACGACTGGGGTTACAGAAGCATACGGGGCGATATGCCATCATCTTTGATCCGGCGCGGAATATGGGCGATCGGCGCTGCCGTGATCGTCATCGCGCTGGTGGTTGCCACCCTGCCGCTGATCGCCTCCACCCGTATCGTGCGCGACCGCATCGCCTGGGAAATGAGTGCGTGGAGCGGCTTCCGGGTCGCCATCGAAGGCTCGCCGCGGATAGAGGTCTGGCCGACCTTCCGGGCGATCCTGACCGATGTGACGCTTTCGCAATGGACCGACACCGAGACGCCGCCGGTCGTCGAGGCGGAACGGGTCGAGGTCGACCTTTCCGCCATGGCGGCCTTGCGCGGCGACGTGGTGTTTTCGACAGCACGGCTGGTGCGGCCGACGATCCGGGTTCAGCGCACGCCAACTGGCCTTTTCCTGCCCGCCGTCCCAACCGGTGGGCGCATCACGCGTTCCATCGACACGGCCCGCGGCGTCGTCAATGCCGACCCCGCAAAGCCGAATCTCGACAAGCTGCCGACCGACACTTTCGGCACGGTTGAGTTTCGCGACGGCCGCATGGTGGCTTCGGTCAACGGTAAGGACGTCGAGATTCTGAGCAGCCTGAGCGGACAGGCGACCTGGGCGGCGATGAACAGCAATGCAACGCTGTCGGCGACCGGGATCTGGCGCGGCGAAAGTGTGGCCGTGGACGCCGCCTCGGAGAAGCCGCTGGTGCTTTTTGCAGGCGGCTTGGCGCCGCTTTCCCTGTCGTTCAAGGCCCCCCCCGCCACCTTCTCTTTCGACGGCACGGCCAGCATGTCCGAAAACAGCTATTTCGACGGTCAGGCGAAGTTTTCGGCGCCCTCGCTACGCCGCGTGCTGGAATGGTTGCAGGCCGGCATCGCGCCGGGCGCTGCGATCGGCTCGGTCAGCATTTCGAGCAAGGTCACGGCAACGGCCGGGCGCGTCAAATTCGAAAATACCGCCATTGCGCTGGACAACAATCCGGGAATGGGAGCGCTGGACCTGTCACTTGGCGAAGCTCAGCCGGTGATCTCGGGCACGCTCGCCTTCGACACGCTCGACCTCAGATCGTTCCTGTCGGCCTTCACGCCGCTGGCGCCCACCGGCGCGGTTGGGCCTAGCGAAGTCGACACAAGTTTCGCCGACAAGATCAACCTCGATCTCAGGCTGTCCGCGGCACACGCCACCGCCGGGCCTATCCAGCTCGCCGACGTCGCCGCCACCGCCCAGGTCAAGGATGGTCTGTCGGTCTTCGATATCTCCGATGCTTCGGCCTTCGGCGGCAACATCCAGACCAGCCTTCGCTTCGACCGCAAGCCGGAAGGCTCACAGGTCGAAATCCGGCTGCTGGCATCCGATATCGACGGCGGCGCCTTCGCCACGGCCGCGGGGATGACCCGGCTGGTGCCGGTTGGCACGGGGACCGTTTCGGTCATCCTCAAGGGGCCGGGCAGAACCTGGAACTCCATTTTCGACAATGCCGACGGCTCGGTTTCGGCGACCTTCGGACCAGGTGCGTTGAGCAAGCTCAACCTGCCGGCGTTCCTCAAGCATACCGAACAAGGCGGCTTTTTCGCGCTCGATGACGTCTCCGATGGAACGCTGCCGATCGACGGCGCCGAGATCAAGGCCAGCATTTCGAAGGGCGTGGCACGGATCGACAAAGCCGAAGCCAATTCGGCGAAATACAAGATCTGGCTGTCCGGGATCGCGTCCTACGCGGGACGCGGGCTGGCCCTGTCCGGCGGTGTCATCCAGCCGGACCAGGCTGCAACGCAGACTAATGGCCAGCAAGGTTCCAACCAGTCATCGTTCTTCGTCGGCGGGACCTGGAGCACACCGTTCATTTCCCCGATCAGCCGCGGCGTTTCGGGAGAATAGAAACCGCGCTTTCCGCCTTCACCCGCGCTGTGCGGCCTGCTCGTCGAGCTGGCGCTGCACCTCCCGCCGCTTGTTGGCAAGCGAAGCGATGATGACGCCGATCGCCACGACGGCGATCAGTATGGTGCAGGCGGCGTTGATCTCCGGTGTCACGCCGAGGCGAACCTGGCTGTAGATCTTCATTGGCAGCGTCGTGGCGCCCGGCCCCGAGGTAAAACTGGCGATGACCAGATCGTCGAGCGAAAGCGTAAAGGCCAGCATCCAGCCGGAGACGATCGCCGGCATGATGACCGGCAGCGTGATCTGGAAGAAGGTCTTCACCGGCGTCGCGCCCAGATCCATCGCGGCCTCTTCCAGCGAGCGATCGAAGGTGATCAGGCGCGACTGCACGACGACGGCGACGAAGCACATGGTCAAGGTGATGTGAGCCAGCGTGACGGTCAGAATGCCGCGATTGAGACCGACGGCGACGAAGAGCAGCAGCAGAGACAGGCCGGTGATGACTTCCGGCATGACCAATGGCGCGAAGACCATGCCTGAGAACAGCACCCTGCCCTTGAAGCGCGTGTAACGGGTCAAGGCGAGTGCCGCCAGCGTGCCGAGCACGGTCGCCACAGTGGCCGAGATCAGGCCGACGCGCGCTGTCACCCAGGTCGCGTCCATGAGGCCCTGGTTGTGGAACAGCGAGACGTACCATTTGGTCGAGAAGCCGCCCCAGACGGTGACCAGCTTGGACTCGTTGAAGGAGAAGACGATGAGCAGGACGATCGGCAAATAGAGAAAGGCAAAGCCGAGGACGACCGAGGTGATGTTGAAGCGGCTCCAGGTGGTGTTCATGATGTCACCGGTCCATTTCCTGAGCGCGCGCCTGCGCTCGCTGGAAGAGCATGATCGGCACAATCAGCAGCAGCAGCAGGATGACGGCCACGGCCGATGATAGCGGCCAGTCGCGGTTGCCGAAAAATTCATTCCACAAGGTCTTGCCGATCATCAGTGTCTGCGAGCCGCCGAGCAGGTCGGGAATGACGAACTCGCCGACGGCCGGAATGAACACCAGCAGGCAGCCGGCGATGACGCCCGGCAGCGACAGCGGAAAGGTGATCTTCCAGAACGCGCTGGTCGGCGGACAGCCGAGATCCTTTGCCGCCTCGATCAGCGAATAATCCATCTTTTCCAGAGCGGAATAGAGCGGCAGCACCATGAACGGCAGGTAGGAATAGACGATGCCGATGAAGATCGCCGTATATGTGTTGAGGATGATCAGCGGCTGGTGGATGACGCCGGTGGCGAGCAGCAGCTGATTGAGCAGTCCCTCGGGCTTGAGAATGCCGATCCAGGCGTAGACGCGGATCAGAAACGATGTCCAGAACGGCAGGATCACCAGCATCAGCAAGGTTGGACGGATCGTCGCTGGCGCGCGCGCCATGCCGTACGCGATCGGATAGCCGACGAGCAATGTCAGAACCGTCGAGATCGCGGCGATGATGACGCTGGTCACATAGGCATTGAAGTAGAGCGCGTCCTGCGTCAGCCAGGTGTAATTGTCGAGGTTGAGTTGTTTCAGCTGAGCAAGAAATCCGGAAAAGCCGCCGCTGATATCGAGCGCCGGCGTATAGGGCGGAATGGCGATCGCCGTCTGCGATAGCGAAATCTTGAAAACGATGACGAACGGAATGAGGAAGAAAAACAGCAGCCAGACATAGGGGATGATGATGACCAGGCGGCCAGAGAATGCAGCGCCCAACCTGGCGTGGACGGATTTGCCGGTACTGGTTGCCGGAGAGGCTGATGCGGTGGTGACGGCGGCGCTCGACATGGTCGCTCCTACCGTGTCAGCACGACGCCGGCGTCAGGCCGGAAGGAAACCCAGGCGCGGTCGTTCCAGCTCAACGGATCCTCGGTGATGCGAGCCGCGTTCATGGTGCTCGCGCGCACGACCTGTCCGTCGTCCAGCCTGACGTGATAGACGGTCATGTCGCCGAGATAGGCGATGTCGTAGACCTCGCCCTCGATGGCGTTGATGGCCTCGGCCGGCTTCTTCGACGACACCTTGATCTTTTCCGGCCTGATGGCGAAGGTGACGGCCGTTCCGGCGCTGGCGGTGCCGGCATTGTCGGTGCGGATGGTGATGCCATTACCGGCATCGATGCTGGCAGCGCCAGCCTCGCCACGCGCGATCTTGCCCTCGAACATGTTCACATTGCCGACGAAGCCGGCGACGAAGCGCGACCCCGGCGCCTCGTAGACTTCGGCCGGCGTTGCCACCTGCATCACCTCGCCCTTGTCGATGATGGCGATGCGATCGGCCATCGTCATCGCCTCTTCCTGGTCGTGGGTGACGACGACGAAGGTCAGACCGAGGTTCTGCTGCAGGTCCATCAGTTCGAACTGCGTTTCCTCGCGCAGTTTCTTGTCCAATGCGCCGAGCGGCTCGTCGAGCAAAAGCACCTTCGGCCGCTTGGCGACAGAGCGGGCGAGCGCAACGCGCTGGCGCTGGCCACCGGATAGTTGGTGCGGCTTGCGCTTGGCGAACTGTTCGAGCTTGACCAACCGCAGCATTTCGGCGACGCGGGCCGCGATTTCGGGCTTCGGCATGCCATCCTGCTTGAGGCCGAACGCGATGTTGTTCTCGACAGTCATATGCGGGAACAGCGCGTAGGACTGGAACATCATGTTGACCGGCCGGCGATAGGGCGGGATGCCGCGCAGATCCTGGCCGTCGAGCAGGATACGACCGGCCGTCGGCTCCTCGAAACCGGCGAGCATCCTGAGCAGCGTCGACTTTCCGCAGCCCGAGGCGCCTAGCAGCGCGAAGAACTCGCGCTCGAAGATGGTCAGCGACAGATTGTTGACGGCGGTGAAGTCGCCGAACTTCTTGGTGACGTTATCGAACTGGATGTAAGGCTTGGCGTTCGGGTCGTTCCACGGCGTAAAATCCCTGCGGATGCTGCCAAGCGATTTCATGTCCCACTCCGTCCTGATTCTTGCTTCTTGCCCCAGAAAAGAATGGTCCCGGCAGGTGGCTGCCGGGACCATCTCAGATTGCTTACTGGCCAGTGACGATCTTGGTCCAGGTACGCGTGATGACGCGCTGGGTCTTGGGATCGTAAGGCGAGACGGTGTAGAGCTTCTTTATCGTCTCGGCATCCGGATAAACCGAAGGATCATCCAACAGCGCCTTGTCGACAAATTGCTGCGAAGCCTTGTTGCCATTCGCGTAGAGCACATAGTTGGACGACTTGGCGATAACTTCCGGCTTCATCATGTAGTTGATGAACTCGAGCGCCTCCGCGACATGCGGCGCATCGGCGGGGATAGCCATCTGGTCGAACCACATCTGAGCGCCCTCCTTTGGCACGGAATAGCCGATCTCGACGCCTTGCTTGGCCTCGACCGCGCGGTTGCGGGCCTGGAACACGTCGCCCGACCAGCCGACCGCCAGGCAGATATCGCCGTTGGCGAGCGCGTTGATGTATTCGGAGGAGTGGAACTTCCTGATATAGGGCCGGACCTTGAGCAAAGCCTCCTCGGCCTTGGCGATATCATCTGATGACGTGCTGTTCGGGTCGAGGCCGAGATATTTCAACGCCGCCGGAATGATGTCGGCCGGAGAGTCCAATACGTAGACGCCGCAGTCCTTCAATTTGGCCAGGCTGTCCGGATTGAAGAAAACATCCCAGCTGTCGATCTTGTCGGTGCCGAGTGCTGCTTGCACCTTCTTGATGTTGTAACCGATGCCAACCGTGCCCCACATGTAGTTGACCGAGTATTCGTTGCCGGGGTCGTATTTGGCAGTGCGCTCTGCAACCGTGTCCCACATGTTGGAAATGTTCGGCAGCTTCGACTTGTCGAGCTTCTGGAACACACCGGCCTGGATTTGGCGCGCAAGAAAATTGCCGCTGGGTACGACGACGTCATAGCCGCTGCCGCCGGCAAGCAGCTTGGTTTCCAGGATTTCGTTGGAATCGAACGTGTCGTAGACGACCTTGATGCCCGTCTCCTTGGTGAAATCGTCGATAATCGAACTGTCGATATAATCCGACCAGTTGAAGACATTGAGGACGCGATCCTCGGCATGACCGCCGACGGTGAAAAGCGTCAGAAATACCGAAGTTGCCGAAAGCCAGAGCGCTTTGCGGATCATGCTATTCTCCTTTGATGAGTGTTCCTTCGCCGGCTCGTCGCGGTTCCAGCGCGGCCGGGCATTTGTTTCAGGCTATTGAGCTTTCCAAAAGGCGACAAGCGTGAACTGCCAGCGCTATGCAGGCAGTTCGATGAAAGGCAGGCATTGCGTCGTTGCTGGGACTCGTGTGGCGTGCAAATGCCGTCATAGGCTTTCGCCGTGGCGCAGGCAGAGATACGACGATGTGGTCCGGTCTCGATCTGACCGGCAGGGAGACTTGGCAAGATAAGCCTGTCTTGTTGTTGCCGTAATCTCAGCCTGCCCGCGCGGCAGCGGCATTGTCAATGGCAAAGCTGCGCGCTACGTCAATTAGGCGATGGAACTCCGGTGACCCCTGCACGTTCGGGCCGCGTCTGGCGCTTGAATTCGAGCCCGATATGGACGAGCAGCGCCGTGACAACCACCGCGCCACCGACAATGGTGCGCCCCGACGGCACCTCGGAATGGACGAGCCAGACCCATATGGGCCCCAGGATCGGCTCGAACGTGCCGAGCAGTGCTGCTATTGCCGCGGGTATCAGCCGAGCGCCGGTGGCGAAGAAGGCGAGGCCGAGGCCCAGATTGACCACGCCGAAGACAAAGAGAAAAGCCATGTCACTGGTCGACACAGCGAATGTCGAGGTCTGCGATGCGGCAAAGCCTGCCGCAAGCATGGTGCCAAGGCAGGTTGCCGGCGTCATGCGGACACCGGCAAACCGCCGGGTAATGACGGTTGCGATCGAGAACATCACCGCGATCAATAGCGCCAGCCCGTCACCTATCGGCGAGACGGCGCCATCGAGCGATTCCGACACCATGATGGCGACGCCGGCGATGACGGCAGCGATGGCCAGCCAGGTCGCGACACCAACCCTTTCACGAAACAACGCCCAGGCGAATAGCGCCGCCAGCAACGGCACGCCGGCCTGCATCAACAGGATATTGGCCACGGTGGTGTAGGCAAGTGCCACGACAAAGGCGGTCGATGCCGTGGCGAAGCAGACGCCGACGGCAAGGCCGGGCAGACCCATGTCGCGGAACATTTTCGACATGCCGCGCCAGCCGTCGCGCCAGACCATGAAGCAGATCAGGAAAGCCGCTGCCCAGACAGAGCGCCAGAAAACAACCGTCCAGCTTTCGCCGACAGTGATGAAGCGGGCGATGGTGCCGCCGAAACTCCACATCAGTGCCGACAAGAACACCAAAAGCATGCCGACGCGTTCCTCGCGCGGCGAGACGGTCGATAAAACAACGCTTGGCGATGATGCTGTGTCGGTCATGGGCGCGACTGTCGAGGTTTTGTGGACGGGACGATGCGCAAGGGACGACGAAAAGATGGCCTGTTCGCGTAGCGTAAAGATGCGCGCTGGGGCTGAGCCAGTTCGATTTGCCGTTTGGGGCACTGAGAAGCCGTCTTGGTCTCAGCCGGACGGCGAACCAGACCGTCGCAACAGAGTCTATGAGGTACTCTTGTTGCCGCGGATGAAGCGCCAGAGCCCGGCCAATGGAACCAGCAGGATCAGACCGAACTTCTTCAACGCAACCAGAGCCACGATCAAAAAGCCTGCCTTCGCCGCCAACTTGCCGGCAATCAGCCCACCAACGCCTACCGCTGCAACCGTATCGACGCCTGGCACGAAATCGGCGTATGTCTTGCCGGCGCCGAAGTCCGCCAAGTCTAGAACCTCATCCAGGCTCTGTTTTATTTCCGGCAATTGCTTCACGGTGGCGATGTAGCTCATGACAAAAACGCCTTCCCTGCCGAGAAAGCGGACGTCATAGTTGAGCGTGTGGACCGCGTCGCTGCCAAATTCCAATTCCTTGGCCCAGTGAAGCCGCTTGTTGACCGCATCATAGACAGGCGGTGAGGCCCAACCGACCAGCGTAACGGGCTGAAAGCCGTCCTTTACTCGCTGGTCATTGGCCGACGAGGTGTCCGCCTGCATGCTGCGCAGCAATTCGTCGTAGTCGATGGAGTTGGCGTCGCTATCGTCGACATATCCTATCTTCTCCCAGCGCAACTCTATCCCCCAATTGTTGTCGGCAATGGGATCGTTTGCCGCGGGAAAGATCATGCCGAGCGCATCGGCACCGGAGCCGGGCGGATTGCCCCAAGCTTCGGTCAGGACGGCTGCCGTGTCCTTCTTGTTCAGGAAGTAGAACTTGTCCTTGAGGTCAAGATGCACGCCCTCGGCGAGGTCTATCGCGCCGGTTTTCGGATCGATCTTGTCCAGGAATGCCTTGCCGGCGTCGTTGTACTGTTGGTAAGATTTGAAGAAGGCCGACGACTTTTCCGCTGCGGCAGGGCCGACCGAAAAGGCGAACGCCAAACTCAACCAGAAAACTGTCTTGCCCATCAATGATCCCCCGACCCATATGCAGCTTGCGTTTTGATATCCTGCCGGCAATGCTCGAGCAATATTGTAACTGTTACATCACGATCGACAGCCAGCATCTTTCACAAATACACACATTTCGTTGTATTGTTCTGCGACCGACAGTCATGACTTACTGGAAATCGAAAGCGCTCAGGCCCGTTACCATCTCGTCGAGGCCGAGCGGACGCGTCACCGGCGGCTCGGCGCGCGCCAGGCAGCCGACGCGCTCGCAAAGCCGGCAGGCGGGTCCGACCGGTGTCGCCGCGACGCTGCCTGCCTTTGCGGCGATTGCCGCACCGGGCAGCGCCGCGCCATAGACGATGTCGTCGCGAAAGCCGATGTCGCAACCGAGCAGCAGCGCGGTGCGGCGCGGGCGCTCCGAGAAGGCGCCTTGCGGTCCTTCCAGCGTGCGGGCAATGCACAGGAACTCGGCGCCGTCGGGCATTTCCACCGCCTCCACGAAGATCTGGCCGGGCTGGGTGAAAGCGACATGCACGGGCAGTTTGGGGCAGGCGCCGCCGAAGCGGCTTTGCGGAAAGCCCTGGCTGCCGGCCTTGCGGAAGCGGTTGCCGGCATTGTCGACCTCCAGCATAAAAAACGGCACACCCGAGGCACCCTGCCGCTGCAGCGTGGTCAACCGGTTCGCCGCCTGTTCGAAGGAGACACCGAAGCGCGAACGCAGGACATCGATATCATAACGGGCACGCACGGCAGCCGTGTAAAAGGCCTGGTAGGGCATCATCAAGGCATGCGCCGAATAACGGCCAAGTTCGAAGCGGGCGAGCCGGCGGGCCTCGTCGGTGGCCAGCTTGAGCGCCTGGATCTCGCCGGCGACCGCGACCGTCATGCGGATCAGACAGGCCTCCATCGCGACTTCGCGTAATTGGTCGAACGGCGACAGCCGCTCGGACAGGAACAGGCGCTGCGAGTGGCGGTCATAACGGCGACGCCAGTTCGGCATGGTGGCGACCGGCAGCACCTTGACCACGATGCCGTATTCGCGCTTCAGCCAAGCCTTCAGCGCGCCGAACAGATCGTCGCCGGGATCAAGCACCGAGGTGAACGCCGCGGCCTCCTCCTCGAGGGCTGCGAAATGGTTCGGCCGACGCTCGAAAATCTCGTGCACCTCGTCGATCGGCAGGCGGGCACCGGAAACTGCGGTCGCCCGGCCCTCGCGCGCCAAAAGCTCGTTGAGGTCGGACAGGCGCTCGGCCTGTTCGCGATAGGCGCGAAACAGCTTTATCACCGCCGCGGACGCGTTGGGCGCCGCCTCGGCAAGCTCGATCAACTCCTGATCGCCCGGCAGCTCGCCGATCAGCAGAGGATCGGTGAACACCTCCTTCAAGGCGGCGACAGACCCCCTTGCCTCGCCCTGCAACTCATGCGGATCGATCTTGTAGACGGACGCCAGCTTGAGGATCAGCTGCACGGTCAGCGGCCGCTGGTTGCGCTCGATCAGGTTGAGATAGGACGGGGAAATGCCAAGCCCCTCGGCCATCGCCGTCTGGGTCAGGCCCTTGGCGTTTCGGATGCGGCGGATGCGCGGCCCGGCAAATATCTTCTGGTCAGCCATCGACTGTCCTTGACAGGAATTTACACAGGGATCGCGGCAATCTCGACGCACCGCTCTTTACAATCATGACAAATTTACAGCGCGTGCCTGTCAAACGCAACACAGGTTTTCCCTTATATCGCGTCGATTTTCCTGATTCTTCTGGCTCATCTCGCGCCGCAATGTAAATTCAGTCACATCCCGCGCTCGATGATCGATGCCCGGACATGGATGCAGCAATCCTTCGGAGTGACCAATGACTGATTTTTACAACCTCGTCCCATCGGCGCCGGAAGGTCGCTTCGACGGTATCGAACGACCCTATTCCGCGGAAGATGTGAAGCGGCTGCGCGGCTCGGTGCAGATCCGCCAGAGCCTTGCCGAAATGGGCGCCAACCGGCTGTGGAAGCTCATCCACGAGGAGGACTTCGTCAATGCGCTCGGCGCCATGTCCGGCAACCAGGCGATGCAGCAGGTGCGCGCCGGGCTGAAGGCGATCTATCTGTCGGGCTGGCAGGTCGCCGCCGACGCCAACACCGCATCTGCGATGTATCCGGACCAGTCGCTCTATCCGGCCAATGCGGCGCCCGAGCTGGTCAAGCGCATCAACCGCACGCTGCAGCGCGCAGACCAGATCGAGACGTCCGAGGGTAACGGGCTTTCGGTCGAGACCTGGTTCGCGCCGATCGTCGCCGACGCGGAAGCTGGATTCGGCGGACCGCTCAATGCGTTCGAGATCATGAAGGCATTCATCGAGGCGGGCGCCGCCGGCGTCCACTATGAGGATCAGCTGGCGTCGGAAAAGAAGTGCGGCCATCTTGGCGGCAAGGTGCTGATCCCGACCGCGGCGCATATCCGCAATCTCAACGCAGCGCGCCTGGCTGCGGACGTGATGGGCACGCCGACCCTGGTCGTCGCGCGCACCGACGCGGAAGCCGCCAAGCTGCTCACCTCCGACATCGACGAGCGCGACCAGCCCTTCGTCGACTACGGCGCTGGGCGCACGGTGGAAGGCTTCTATCACGTCAGGAACGGCATCGAGCCCTGCATCGCGCGGGCCATCGCCTATGCGCCTTACGCGGATCTGATCTGGTGCGAGACCTCGAAGCCTGACCTGGCGCAGGCCAGGAAATTTGCCGAGGGCGTGCGCAAGCACCACCCCGACAAGCTGCTCGCCTACAATTGCTCGCCATCGTTCAACTGGAAGAAGAATCTCGACGACGCGACGATCGCCAGGTTCCAGAAGGAACTCGGCGCCATGGGCTACAAGTTCCAGTTCATCACGCTCGCCGGCTTTCACCAGCTCAACTACGGCATGTTCGAACTGGCTCGCGGCTACAAGGCACGGCAGATGGCGGCCTATTCCGAGTTGCAGGAAGCGGAGTTCGCGGCCGAGGCCAATGGCTACACCGCGACCAAGCACCAGCGCGAGGTCGGTACCGGCTATTTCGATGCCGTGTCGATGGCGATCACCGGCGGCCGGTCGTCGACCACCGCCATGCACGAGTCCACCGAGCACGCGCAGTTCAAACCGGCAGCGGAATAGCGAGCTGCAAAGCACAGAGGAAACGCCCAGTTGGGCTTGGCAAACAAGGAGAAAACCAATGGCATCGATAAGCCGTGTCAAGGAACGCGCCGAGGAACAGTCCACGACGATGAGCGTCGACCAGCAAGCGACGATCCGCATGCTGGCCAATGATCTGCACCGCCTCAACCAATCGGTGATGAAGGCGGTCGAGGCGGGCGTCTCGGTGGAGCTCGTGCGCTCGGCACGTCATCACGGCGGCGACGGCAACTGGGGCGACCTGCTGATCCCGGTGATAGTCACGCAACAAAGCCACGGCTGATCGCAATCCGTGCAACCGCCCTTTCACCTGCGCGGTCGCCGTGCAGGTGAATTTTCTTTCATGACATCCCGGTGGACAGTCCAGTACAGTAGAGTTGCTTGAAATTCACTGCTCCCAGGCATGATCTCGGGGTCTTTTATTTCAACTTGACATAAGCCACGATCTCACGCCAATTGCACCCCAGATTCAACTCTGCATTGAAATAGGGGCGAGCTTCTTGGCCGACTTGTGTGCCCATTGAATCACGAAGGCGAGACTCCAAGACATCTGAATCGGGCGCCACGCGACGCAAGCTCCGAGGCGATCCGCGATCCGTCGCAGGTGCTTGTCGTCGGCAAATCGCCCATCAATCGCGTGGTGATTTCGAAGATCGTCGAGCGATCCGGGCTCAAGCCAATCTCGGAATCTCCCGACACGGCAGCGAGGATCTTGCGGTCCCTCATTCCCGGCGCAGTCGTTCTAGACGGCGGCGCCGACAACAAGGACTGCGACGACCTGATGTCCAGCATCGGCGCGTTGCGGCGGGCCTCGGGCAAATCGCTGCCACCGGTGATCCTGCTTTCGACCAAGAATGGCTCGCCGGAGAGCCTGAGCCTGTCTGATATCATCGATGTCGTGGTCGCCAAGCCGATCACGCCCGAACGACTGCAGCCGGTGATCGACCGCCTGGTTGGCCGCTAGATTGCAGAACGAGTTTGTAGGCGGTTTCCCCGCCCGTAAACGGAAAACAATGGCCGACTACTGCGATCAGCCCGCGTCCACAATGCTTTCAACCAGTCCGGGCAGTTGGCCGAGATCGGATATCTGGCGGAATCTCGATTCGGCCACCGGAGCCTCGACATGCTCCAGCACCCAGGTCAGTTCATGCGGCACATGGACACCCCAACCGCCGGCCTCGATGGCCGGCACCACGTCCGACTTCAGCGAATTGCCGACCATCATGCTCTTTGCCGGACCATCGCCATGCCGGCTGAAGATCCTGTCATAGGTGGCGGCATTCTTGTCGCTGACGATCTCGATCGCGTCGAACAATTCGCCCAGACCTGACCCGGCCAGCTTGCGCTCCTGATCGAAAAGGTCGCCCTTGGTGATCAGCACAAGGCGGAACGCGCCGGCAAGCTTTTCGACAGTCTCGCGCGCATGCGGCAAGACCTCGATCGGATGGCTGAGCATCTCGCGGCCGGCATCGAGAATCTCCGATATGACCGCCGCCGGCACGCGGCCCTGTGTAACCTCGATCGCTGTTTCGATCATCGACAGGGTAAATCCCTTGATACCGAAGCCATAGACGGCAAGGTTGCGCCTTTCGGCTTCCAGCAATCGTGCGGAGATGTGTTCCTCTTGGCCGTGGTCGGCAAGCATGGCGGCAAAGCGCTTCTCCGTCAGGCGGAAGAACTGCTCGTTCTGCCAGAGTGTGTCGTCGGCGTCGAAGCCGATCGTCGTCAGTTTGTCGTCGTGCCGCATGCAATTTCTCGATTAAGATTGGGGTCTCGATTGGGATCGGGATTGCGGAAACTAAGCCGATTGGCGCGATTTTCAACAGCGTCAGCCAATGCCCGGCGCGGCTCCCCTTCCCTTCCATTGGAGGGCACGGCTATACTCCACAATCCGCAACCCAATCTGGTGAATGATGCCGCCTGCAAAAAAGGAAGTCCGTCCGTCGAGCCGCGGAGGACGTGCCCGCACGCCTGCCTTCGTGAAAAACCAACGGGGCGTGAAGAACTGGAAGGAAGTCAGCGCCTGGCTGGAATGGCGCGGCATCGAAGACATCGAGTGCATCACGCCTGATCAGGCAGGCGTCGCCCGAGGCAAGATGATGCCATCGAAGAAATTCACCTCCAACACATCGCTGGCCCTGCCATCGGCGGTCTTCATGACGACGATTTCCGGCGGCTATCCCGAGGACGGCAACGGCTTCCATTACCCGGAAGACGACGGCGACCTCAAACTGATGCCTGACCTGTCGACGCTGACGGTGGTGCCCTGGGAAGAAGACCCGACGGCCGCGGTCATCTGCGATCTGGTCCATCAGGATGGCCGCTCGGTCGAGTTCACGCCACGCAATGTGTTGAAGCGCGTGGTTGCCGCCTATGACAAGCTCGGCCTGAGGCCGGTTGTGGCGCCTGAGATCGAATTCTATCTGGTGCGCAAGAATCCCGATCCGGATTATCCGCTTACACCGCCGGTCGGCCGTTCGGGGCGCGCGATCGGCGGCGGCGCCGGCTATTCGATCGCCGGCGTCAACGAATTCGACGAACTGATCGACGACATCTACCATTTCTCCGAAAGCCAGGGGCTGGAGATTGATACGCTGATCCACGAGGAAGGTGCCGGCCAGCTTGAGATCAATCTGCGCCACGGAGACCCGATCGAACTGGCCGACCAGGTGTTCATGTTCAAGCGCACCATTCGCGAGGCGGCGCTGAAGCACGAGATCTATGCCACCTTCATGGCCAAGCCCATCCAAGGGCAGCCTGGCTCCGCCATGCATATCCATCAATCGATCATCGACAAGAAGACCGGACAGAACATCTTCTCGGCTGCCGACGGTTCGGAAACCGACGCCTTCTTCCATTTCATCGGTGGTATGCAGAAGCATGTGCCGAACGCGCTGGTGATGTTCGCGCCCTATGTTAATTCCTACCGGCGATTGACACAGGCGGCGTCGGCGCCGGTCAATAACAAATGGGGCTATGACAATCGCACCACGGCGTTTCGTGTGCCACGCTCGGATCCGGCGGCGCGGCGCGTCGAAAACCGCATCCCCTCCTCCGACGCCAACCCCTATCTGGCCTTGGCGGCATCGCTTGCCTGCGGGCTGATCGGCATCACCAGGAAGATCAAGGCCGAACCTCCCGTCCTGACGACCGCCAATGCCGACGAGATCGACCTGCCACGTGGCCTGCTCGAAGCCGTCGACCTGTTCGAGGGCGATAAGGAGCTCTGCGCGCATCTGGGCAAGTCCTTCGCCGCGACCTATGCGGCGATCAAGCGCGCAGAATTCGAGACGTTCATGGAAGTGATCAGCCCGTGGGAACGGGAGTATTTGTTGCTCAATGTTTAGCGAATAGCGAATAGCGAATAGCGAATAGCGAATAGAAATGATGAGACGGGCGATACAGTCTCGATCAACCCTCACTTTTCAATTCTTCCCTATTTGCTACTCGCTATTCGCTATTCGCTTCCCCTTCCAAATCTCCGAGTCTTCACCGCATCATGCCTTACCAATCCCCGATCTCCGCCGGCCGCTCCTGGTACGAAGACACAGCCGGACCGCGGCCTGAATACCCCGTGCTCGATGGCGACCGTACCTGCGATGTCGTCATCATCGGCGGCGGCTTTACCGGCCTGTCGGCGGCGGTGCATCTGGCCAAGGGAGGGACGAATGTCGTTTTGATCGAGGCGTACCGTTTCGGCGATGGCGCTTCCGGGCGCAATGGCGGGCAGCTCGGCACCGGCCAGCGTTCCTGGGCAGAGGAACTGGAGGCCGAGTATGGTTTTTCGCGCGCCAAGGCCCTGTTCGATCTCGCCGAAGAGGCGAAGACGCATCTCCTCGAATTCACTGCTGCCAACCGGATCGACATCGACTATCTGCCGGGCCAGCTCTCGGTGGCGCACAAGCCGCGCTACGTCGACGACTACAAGGCACATGCCGAGATCATGGCGAGCCGTTTTTCCTACCCGCATATCTCGTTCATGGATGCCAGGGAGACGGCGGAGCGGCTGGGATCGACAGCCTACTTTGGCGGGACGCGCGACACCGGCACTGGACACATCCACCCGATGAAACTGGTGATCGGGACGGCGCGGGTGGCAGCGCTTGCCGGCGCGCAGCTGTTCGAGGGGACGCCATCGACCCGCATCATTTCCAGTGGCGGCAAGGTCAAGGTTTCGACGCCGAGAGGCACGGTGACGGCGCAGAAATGCCTGATCGCGGTCAACGCCCACGGCGGCACGCTCGAGCCGGTGAGTGCAGCGCACATCATGCCGATCGGTTCATTCATCGGCGCAACCGTGCCTTTGGGAGCAGACTCGAACGTGTTGCCGGGCGGCGAGTCCGTCGATGATTCCCGCTTCGTCGTGCGCTATTTCCGCAGATCGAAAGACGGGCGGCTGCTGTTTGGCGGACGCGAGATTTACGGCGTCAACGATCCGAAGGATATTCACATCCACATCCGTCGCCAGATCGCGGAACTCTATCCGGCGCTCAGGGACGTCGAGATCACACATGGCTGGGGCGGCTATGTCGGCATCACAGTGCCGAGAATGCCTTTCGTGCGCGAAGTGATGCCCAATGTGATTTCGGCCGGCGGCTATTCCGGCCACGGCGTCATGCTGTCGAACTTCTTCGGCAAGCTCTATGCCGAATCCGTTGCCGGCAACCGCGACCGGCTGAAGCTGATCGAGGATCTGAAAATCCCGCCCTTCCCCGGCGGACGGCGCTTTCGTACGCCGCTGCTGTTCCTGGCGCTCAACTGGTTTGCTCTGCGGGACAGGATTTAGGGCTGTTCCCACTTTTCGGGATTGCGTTTCGGGCTGGACAGGATCGCGCTGAATTCATGTAATATTACTGTAATATTTGTTGCCGTAGCGGCACGTTGCGGAATCCCCGTCAAAGGTGCAGAATCAGGTGGGAAGGCGTAGTGATGCCACAATCGCCGGCAAAAGATGCCGGTTGTGGGCGACTGATGGGGAATTTTGCGGGCTTGCCCGCTTTGGTTTCTTGGGACCGATGCAGATCTTTCGCCAGGTTCTTGGCATTCGATCGAAAGAACATTGGCCCACTTATGGAGGTGGCAAGAGTGAAAGAGCCCTTCAGTTTCGGTACGCCGGAACGTCGGCGCTTTGCCATGCAGTTCGGATACGATATGCGGCCGTCGTTCTGGCAGGAAGTCCGTTCGAACTCGCATCTGGTGATCGCCGCAATCGGCACCGCCGCACTGCTTGGCGTCGCCGCCGTGGCGCTATGGCTGGCATTGCCGGCCAGCGACAGGCAAGCGTCAGCAAGCCCTGAGCAGACAATTCCAGCCATTCCGGTGAAGACGACGAAAATAGCCCCGGTGGGGGCCAAAGTCGCCGCGACAACCGTGCCGCAGGCGCGCAAGCCCGACGCGGTTTCACCGACCGTGGCAGCAGCGGAAGCCATCCCCGCACTCAAGGCCAATGATCCGCGCTGGACTGGTCCGCAGCCGAAGGTCGCCTCCGATTCGACTGCTCCCAGCCAGGTGGCGAACCAGGCTGAACAGGCGCCGGACAAACCGGCGGCGGCGTTCGCGCAGCCGGGAGCCGATACCGATGCCACTGCTGAACTTGCCAAGGTTGCCGCGCCTCCAGTGGCGGCGAGCAGCCATCCCGATGGCGCACAAACCGCCGCTATCCCCGCGGTGCAGCCGCAGGTGCCGCCACAGCAGCCAACGGCCGCTGACGACGGCAGCCAGGCCAAGGCGAAGCCCGGGAAGGTTGCAGCCGCCGGAACAGGGCGTATCCTGAGACCCGTGACCATGCGGAGCGGCCCGAAGAAAAATGCCGCCGCCATCGCCACGGTGCCGGCCAGAACCTCGGTTCAGGTGATGAGCTGCAAGCAATGGTGCCAGATCATCTATAACGGCAAGACCGGCTGGGTCTACAAAACCTACATCAAGACCGGCGCCTGACTCCCACTGCTCGGCGTGGGCATGTTGGCGACATACGCCAGGCTATCAGATGCAGCGGCCGCCATCGACCTCCAGCGCCACACCGGTGATGAAGGCGGCTTCGTCGGAGGCCAGCCAGAGTGCGGCATTGGCGATGTCGAGCGGCGTCGAAAGCCGGCCGAGCGGGATCGATGCGCGGAACTTCTCGCGGATTTCGGGTGTGTCGGCGCCCATGAATTTCTCCAGCATGCCGGTCTCTCCAGCAACCGGGCAGAGGCAGTTGACGCGGATGTTCTTCGGCGCCAGTTCCACCGCCATCGACTTGGTGGCGGAGATCGCCCAGCCTTTCGACGCATTGTACCAGGTGAGGCCGGGCCTCGGCCGCAGACCCGCGGTGGAGGCCGTGGTCAAAATGACGCCGCCGCCTTGCCGCTCCATGATCGGCACCACGGCAAGCGCTGCGTGATAGATCGCCTTCATGTTGACTGATGTGATCAGATCGAAGGTTTCCTCGTCGACATTGAGCATGTCGCCGTTGCGATGGGTGTAGCCGGCATTGTTGACCATAATGTCGATGCGGCCGAAGGCGCTCTTCGTAGCATAGACCATCTCGTCGAATTCGGAGCGCAGCGAAACATCGGTCTGGGTCCAGATCGCCGCGTCACCGATCTCGTCGGCGACACGCTCCGCACCCTTGGCATTGAGATCGGCGACAACCACCCTGGCGCCCTCCTCGGCAAAGCGCCTGGCGATGCCCTCGCCAAAGCCCGATGCAGCACCGGTGATGACGGCAACCTTGTTTTCCAGACGCATGTTTTTCCCGCTCATGTTTGGTGACGATCGACCTTCACGCCGATCATACACATCCACGCAGTGCCGCGGCTGCCGAACTGGTTAGCTAAAAGATGTGCGGCCATCGCCGATTTCTCCTTTGGCTTTCGCCTCGATCCCGCTCTATGCTGCAACTGCGAAGGGCTTCCGGAGCCGCGCCTGTCGACAAGCCTCCAGGTCATTGGACTGTCAAGGGGCAGGCGCATACACCCAGATGTGACACCATGGCACTGGAAAATTTAAATCGATTAGATTATATAGCCGCGTACTTGCGACCGGCGTCAGAGCGGATAGACCATGACCAGCCAGATCATCCCCGTCGACCCTTTCGACTTCATCATTTTCGGCGGCACCGGCGATCTGTCGGAACGCAAGCTTTTGCCGTCTCTCTACTATCGCCAGCGCGACCATCAGTTCTCGGAGCCGACGCGCATCATCGGCACATCACGATCGAAAATGAGCGATGAGGAATTCCGGGCCTTCGCCAAGCAGGCGATCTCCGAGCATGTCAAACCGGCCGATATCGACGCCAATGAATTGAAGACCTTTCTGGCGCGGCTATCCTATGTCTCGGCCGATGCAACGACCGGCGCCGGCTTCGACAAATTGACGAAGGCGATCGGCGACAGCGACCGTATCCGTGCCTTCTACCTGGCGGTGGCGCCGGCGCTGTTCGGCGATATTTCGCACAAGCTGAAGGAGCACAATCTGATCACGCCGAACTCCCGCATCGTGCTGGAGAAGCCGATCGGCCGCGACCTTGCGTCGGCGCGAGCGCTCAACGATCTGGTCGGCGACAATTTCCACGAAAGCCAGATCTTCCGCATCGACCACTATCTCGGCAAGGAGACGGTGCAGAACCTGATGGCGCTGCGCTTTGCCAACGCGCTCTATGAGCCGCTGTGGAATTCCGCCCATATCGACCATGTGCAGATCACGGTCGCCGAGACAGTGGGGTTGGAAGACCGCGTCACCTATTACGACAAGGCCGGCGCACTGCGCGACATGGTGCAGAACCATATGCTGCAGCTGCTGTGTCTGGTCGCCATGGAAGCGCCGTCTTCGATGGACGCCGACGCGGTGCGTGACGAGAAGCTGAAGGTGCTGCGGGCGCTGAAGCGCATCAACGGGAACGAGGCGCCGAAGCACACCGTGCGTGGCCAATACCGCGCCGGCGCCTCGGCCAGCGGAGCTGTAAAAGGCTATGTCGAGGAGCTTTCCCACGACAGCAACACCGAAACCTTCGTCGCCATCAAGGCCGAGATCGGCACCTGGCGCTGGGCGGGCGTTCCGTTCTACTTCAGGACCGGCAAGCGGCTGGCGACCCGGGTTTCGGAAATCGTCATCGAATTCAAGCCGATCCCGCATTCGATCTTCGGTGACAGCGCCGGTCCGATCTTCGCCAACCAACTGGTCATCCGGTTGCAGCCGGACGAAGGCGTCAAGCAGTTCATCATGATCAAGGATCCGGGTCCGGGCGGCATGCGGCTGCGCCAGATCTCGCTCGACATGAGCTTCGCGCAATCCTTCGATGGCCGCGCGCCGGATGCCTATGAGCGGCTGATCATGGATGTCATCCGTGGCAACCAGACCCTGTTCATGCGCCGCGACGAGGTCGAGGCGGCGTGGAAGTGGATCGACCCGATCCAGAACGCCTGGGAAAGCGCCAGACAAGAGGCGCAGGGCTATACGGCAGGCACCTGGGGACCCTCAGCCTCCATCGCACTGATCGAACGTGACGGGCGGACATGGCACGAGAGCAATTGAACAGCGCCGCCTACAGCTGGAACGGCTTCGCCGGGCGCCAGGAATTGGCGGCCGCCCTTGCCGGTCATGTCGCCGGCCGCCTGACCAAGGCAATCGCCGAGCGCGGCACGGGGCTGCTCGCCGTCTCCGGCGGCACCACGCCGGCAAAGTTCTTCGCCGCTCTTTCGGCGATACCGATCGCCTGGGACAAGGTGATCGTGACGCTGGTCGACGAGCGCTTCGTGCCGGCCTCCTCGCCACGTTCCAACGCCGGGCTGGTGACCGCAAATCTCTTGCAGAACGCAGCCAAGGCGGCACGTTTCGTACCTCTCTATCACGAAGCCACCGACATCGAGGACGCGGCGGCGTCCGACAACGCAGCACTGCAGTCGCTGCCCTGGCCGCTCGACGTCGTCGTGCTCGGCATGGGGCCGGACGGCCATACCGCCTCGTTCTTTCCCGATGCCGACGACCTGGCAAGATTGCTCGACCCGTCCTGCGGCAGGATCGTGCTGCCGGTTCGTGCGGCGAGCGCGGGCGAGCCGCGGCTGACCCTGTCGCTGGCTCGCATCGTCGATGCCGGCTTCATCGCGGTGCACATCGAGGGCGAGGACAAGCGCACCGCCTTCGACGGCGCGGTCGCGCCCGGACCGCGAAAACCAATCCGCGCCGTGCTCGACGCCGCGCGTAAGCCCGTGGAGATTTTCTGGGCGCCCTGATTTGAACGTACTGAGGGTCCCGGCGGACAGCCGGATTGTGTTCCGGGACCTCGCCTGAAAGGACCGACACCATGACCGTCAGACGCGACATCGAAGCCATCACCGAACGCATCCGCGAGCGTTCAAAGCCAGGCCGCGAGCGTTATCTTAGCCGCATCGCCGAGGCGTCGAACCGGACCGCCAACCGGGCCGTGCTGTCGTGCGGCAATCTCGCCCACGGCTTTGCGGTGTGCAGTCCCTCGGAAAAGCTGGCGCTGGGTGCGGATAAGGTGCCAAACCTCGGCATCATCACCTCTTATAACGACATGCTGTCGGCGCATCAGCCGTTCGAAACCTTTCCGGCGCTGATCAAGGATGCGGCGCGCGAGGCCGGCGGCATCGCCCAGGTCGCCGGCGGCGTGCCGGCGATGTGCGATGGCGTTACGCAAGGCCAGCCCGGCATGGAGCTGTCGCTGTTTTCGCGCGACGTGATCGCCATGGCCGCAGCGATCGGCCTGTCGCACAACATGTTCGACGCCGCCGTCTATCTCGGCGTCTGCGACAAGATCGTGCCGGGCCTGGTGATCGCCGCACTGACCTTCGGCCATCTGCCGGCGGTGTTCATTCCCGCAGGACCGATGACCACTGGCCTGCCGAACGATGAAAAGGCCAAGGTCCGCCAGCTCTATGCCGAGGGCAAGGCCGGACGCGCCGAACTGCTGGAGGCCGAGTCCAAGTCCTACCATGGGCCGGGCACCTGCACCTTCTACGGCACGGCAAATTCCAACCAAATGCTGATGGAGATCATGGGCCTGCACACGCCGGGCGCTTCCTTCGTCAATCCCGGCACGCCGTTGCGTGACGCCCTGACCCGCGAGGCGACGAAGCGGGCGCTGGCGATCACCGCGCTCGGAAATGCCTATACGCCGGCCGGCCGGATGATCGACGAGCGTTCGATCGTCAACGGCGTCGTCGGCCTGCACGCCACCGGCGGCTCGACCAATCACACCATCCACCTGATCGCCATGGCGGCGGCGGCCGGCATTGCCATCACCTGGCAGGATATTTCCGACCTTTCGGAAGCGGTGCCGCTGCTGGCGCGAGTCTATCCCAACGGTCTTGCCGACGTGAACCATTTCCACGCTGCCGGCGGGCTCGGCTTCCTGATCCGCGAACTGCTCGACGAAGGCATCCTGCACGAGGATGTGCAGACGGTGTGGGGCGAAGGCTTGCGGCCCTACGCGGTCGAGGCAAAGCTCGGCGCTGACGGCAGCGTGGTGCGCGAAGCCTCGCCGCGCAAAAGCGGCGACGAGAAAGTGCTGGCGCCGTTCAGCAAGGCTTTCCAGGCGACCGGCGGCCTCAAGGTGCTGTCGGGCAATCTCGGCCACGCCGTCATCAAGACTTCCGCGGTGAAGCCGGAGCGGCGCATCATCGAGGCGCCGGCCAAGGTTTTCGACAGCCAGCAAGGGTTGAACGAGGCGTTCAAGGCGGGCACGCTGACCGGCGATTTCATCGCCGTCATCCGCTTCCAGGGGCCGAAGGCCAACGGCATGCCGGAACTGCACAAGCTGACCACCGTGCTCGGTATCCTGCAGGACCGCGGCCAGCGCGTGGCGCTGGTCACCGACGGGCGCATGTCGGGCGCCTCCGGCAAGGTGCCGGCGGCGATCCATGTGACGCCGGAAGCAGTCGAGGAAGGGCCTATCGCCAGGATCCACGAAGGCGACATCATCCGGCTCGACGCCGAGGCCGGGACACTTGAGGTTCTGGTGCCGGCCGGCGACTTCGCCTTGCGCCGGACGGCGGATGCCGACCTCATCGGCAATGAATTCGGCTTGGGCCGCGAGCTTTTCGCTGGTTTCCGACAGTTGGTCGGCCGCGCCGACCATGGCGCCAGCGCCTTCGGCACGGCGTGATGGAATCACCGTTCTGTGCATGAAAAGGGCGGCGCTTGGCCGCCCTTTTTGCTACCGGTCAAGTCAAATGGTGGTCACGGCGTAACGGTAATTTCGCTCCGTTCGCCGGCCTTGACCGTCACCGGCATTTCCTTGTCATGGCCTGCATCGGACATGTGGCGGACGACCACATAGTCGCCGGCCGGAACGGTCTGCTGCCAGGTATCGCCATAGTTGAGGCCAAGCGCCTCGCGCTTGCCCTCAATGTCCTTTTTCGGCGACAGGATCTCGATCGAATAGGCACCGGAGGCCGACATCGCCAGGACGCCGGCATCGAGCGGCACCTTGATGTCCGTGATATCTCCGACCTTGACGCTGAACGGCTGCTCGACGACCGCAAGATCGAGCGTGGTGACCGCGACATAATCATCGGGCGGCAGCCAGAACTTGCTGTCGGGTCCATAGGAATGCTCGACACTGTCTCGTGAGCCGTCGATTTTCTTCTTCGCCTTGACGATCTCGAAGCCGAGGCCGGAACTGTCGGCCTTGTCACCGCCGGCGATATAGAAGGCATTGAGCACGATATGGCCGACGCCGACGATGACGTCCTTCTCGATCTTCTGCCCGGCGGCGAGCTGGATGGTTTCGGTGACGCTGCCGGCGCCGATCTGGACCGTGACCTTCTGTTCGCCCGCCGGCACGATGATTTTGGTGTCGCCATAGTGGGTGGTGCTGCCGCCCGGATAAGCGAAATTGAGGCTGGCCGCGTCACTGATGTCGGCGCCCTGGCTCGGCCGCGGATGAATGAGCATGGTGCCTGCGTTCAAAGTGAATAGCGGCTTGTAGGCCTGGCCAGCCTCGATCTTGAGCTTCTTCTCCACCTTGGCCTCATCGTCGCGCGCAACGACGATATAGTCGCCCGGCTCGAGATTGCCTTTGTAGGCGCCATATTCGGTGGTGATGGAATCGCCGCGCGAGCCATCGGCGTTCGCCTTGTAGATCTCCCAGGCGTTAGCGTCGGTGATCGGCTCGCCACCTTCGGCCATCACCACTGTCGGCTGAAAATTGAACTCCGGTTTCGCCGGCTCCGGTGCGGGCGCAGGCGCCGGAGCGGGAGCCGGTTCTTGAGCGGGTGCCGCCACGGTCTCGACAAGGGCTTCCTGGAGCGCCTTCTCGTCGGAGGCCTGGATGTATTTGCCGCCGGTGTTGTCGGCGAGGCAGGCGATCTGCTTGCCTTCGTCGGCGGTGAGGCCGAAGCCAACGACATCGGCTGTGAAGTCGACGCCGGATGCCTCAAGCTCCTTGCCGAGCGCGCAGGGGTCGCCACCGCATGTTTCGAGACCGTCGGTGATGAGCACGACGGTCGCCTTGTCCTCGGTATATTTCAACGCCTCGGCTGCTTGCTTGACCGCAGAGGTCAGGGGCGTCTTGCCGAGGAATTTCAAGCTGTCGGCGGCCGCCGAAATGGCACTGGCCGAACCTGCCTGTGGCGGCACGATCAACTGGATGTCGTCGCAGCTGCCCTTTTCGCGATGGCCATAGGCCATGAAGCCGATTTCGTCGTCGACGGGGACCGATTGAAGCACCGTTCGTAGCGACTCGCGGGCGATTTCGAGCTTGGGCTTGCCGTCGATCTGCGCCCACATCGAGCCGGAGGCGTCGAGGATAACGATGACCTTGTTTGCGGCGAAGCCGAACGTCGTCATCGACAAAAGGAGGATCGCCGCAGCGACGCCCCGTGCAAGTCCCGCCATCGAAATCTCCTCAATCCGCCCCTGATCCGGGCGGCAAGCTATTTGACGCGGCGCCGGGACACAAGTCGGTGCCGGTGCGTAGGGCTCCGAACTCAGCTTAACAAAAGACCTGACGACATCCAGTTCGGCGGTGTCGGCAGTGCCGGTAGTTTTTCACGATAGGAATTTTTTCTTGACTCAGTGCCCTCAGCTATGGTACATATTCGCCCATGGTGCTGATTTGCGCCGGTGACCCGCCGCTCAGGCGGGTTTTTCGTTTGATGCTCCGCCGGCCCGGTGCCGGGGCCGAATACCGAACTTTTCAACGGAAGCGAAAAACCGCTCAGTAGGTCGTGCGGCGCTCTTCCGAGGGCGGCCTGCCGAATTGCAGCCGGTAGCTCTGGGCGAAATAGGAATGCGAGGTGAAGCCGGTCGCGATCGCCACGTCGAGGATCGGCATGTTGGTCTGACGCAGCAGTTCGCGCGCCCGCTCCAGTCGCAACCGCATGTAGTAGCGGCCGGGCGTGACGCTGAGATGGCGCAGGAACAGGCGCTCGACCTGGCGCACCGACAGGCCGGCGGACTTGGCCAGTTGCACGGCCGACAGCGGTTCGTCGAGGTGGTCTGCCATCAGTTCGACGATGCGCCTGAGCTTCTCCGACTTGCCGGTCAGGTCGCGTTCCGGACCGACGCGCTGGCGGTCGCCGGCCGAGCGGATGCGTTCGTGCTGGAACTGGTTGGCGACGCCATTGGCCAAGTTCGAACCGAAATCGCCGCGCACGATCTCCAGCATCAGGTCGATCGAGGTGGTGCCGCCGGCGCAGGTGTAGCGCTTGCGATCGATCTCGAAGACATTGCCGGTGCAGTTGATGTCGGGGAAGCGTTCGACGAAGCCGGCGCGGTTTTCCCAATGGATGGTGCAGCGATAGCCTTCGAGTTGGCCGGCCTCGGCCAGCAGATAGGAGCCGACCGACAAGGCACCAAGTGCATTGCCGCGCCGACCCCAGCTGCGCAGTGCCGCCAGCACCTTGCTCTTGCCGGGAAATTCCGTCGTCAGGCCGACCGAGACGAAGAGGATGTCTACCGGCGGCAGGTCGGCAACGGCGTAGTCGATCTTGAGCGGCAGGCCATTGGAGGCCATCACCGGATCGCCATCGGCCGACACCGTGGTCCAGCCGTAGAAGTCGCGGCCGAGCAACCGGTTCGCCGACCGGAACGTATCGATCGCCGCGGCCAGCGAGAACATGGAGAACTTGTCGACCAGCAGGAAAGCGAACTGCCGACCGCCCTGAACGGGATCAGTCATGACCGGCCGTTCCGGGGGAATAGTGGAGTTCGGCAAAGCTGCGGCTTTCTGGCGGTCAGAAGGACGGCCGTTTCAATCCGGCCGCAAGGTAGGCCGAGGCTAACGTATTGGCCATCAGCATGGCAATGGTCATCGGCCCGACGCCACCGGGAACCGGCGTGATGGCTCCGGCGGCCTTGGCCGCTTCGGCATAGGCGACGTCGCCGACGAGGCGCGACTTGCCCTCGCCCTTCTCTGGTGCGGGAATGCGGTTGATGCCGACATCGACGACGGTGGCGCCAGGCTTCACCCAATCGCCCTTGATCATCTCCGGCCGGCCGACGGCCGCGACCAGAATGTCGGCGGTGCGGGCAAGTGCCGGCAGGTCTTTGGTGCGGCTGTGGGCGATGGTGACGGTGCAATTGGCGGCAAGCAGGAGGTTGGCCATCGGCTTGCCGACGATGTTGGAGCGACCGACGACGACTGCATTTAGGCCGGACAGGTCCTTGCCGCGCACCCGCTCGATCAGCAGCATCGAGCCGGCCGGCGTGCAGGGCACGAAGGCAGTCTCGAGTTCACCAGTGCCGAGCTTGCCGACATTGATGAAATGGAAGCCGTCGACATCCTTTTCCGGCGCGATGGTCTGGATGATCTTGCCGGCATCGATATGGGCCGGCAGCGGAAGCTGCACCAGGATGCCGTTGATGGCCTGATCGGCGTTGAGGTCGCCGATGATCTTCAGCAATGCCGGTTCCGAGGTTTCGGCCGGCAGCGTGTGCTGCACTGAATGAAAGCCGCAATCCTTGGCGGTGCGCGATTTGGAAGCGACATAGACCTGGCTCGCCGGATCCTCGCCGACGATGACCACCGCAAGACCAGGCTTGGCCTTGCCTTTGGCGACAAGCTCGGCCGTCAGGGTCTTGACCGTCCCCACCACGTCTTCGGCAACACTCTTACCATCAATCACTTCGGCCATGGACCACCCTCAACACCAAAATGCCCAAGCGCGTCACTTCGGGAAGCGACGCGCTTTCTGATCTTTAACAGCGTGGCATCTTCACGAAAATTCCCACACGCAATCCCGCCAAAGCGCCGTCCCATGCCGTTTACGCGAAACCGGCATGCTTTTGTACGACACGGCGAAGAATTTTGTGGCTCAGAAGTACCGGCGACGCGCGCGGCTCTCGGTGAGTTCGCGGACCGCTTCACGGAATTCGCGCAGGCTGGCGCGGATTTCCTCGATCGGCGCTTGCGGTTCGACATCCTCCGCGGCCTGCCGCGCCTCTACCGACGGCTGGCGAGGCTGGGATGCCTGCTGCGGCGGGAAGGGCGGCGGCGGAGGCGCAGGGGCAGGCTGAGGCGGATAGGAGGGCTGGCCGGCATTGGGGGCCGACGTAGATTGCGGACGTGGATTGTCCGGCTGCTGTATGTAGGCCAAAGGCTGCGCGTAGGGATAGAGTTGCGGGCCCGAATACGCTCGCGGCGGCACCATTTGCGGAGGCTGAGGCGGCTGCGCCATCTGCGGCGGAAAGGGAGCATGGCCGCCGGGCTGGAAAGGCGGCGGGTAAGCAGCGGGAACTGGCTGCCGAGGCGCAAAGGCCGGCGCCGACTGCGAATAGGGAGAGTACGCCGGATCTTGCGTTGGTTTCGCGTTTTCAGCGGATGCCCAACCGTGGGTATCGAAGGGTTCCTCCGGGACCGGCTTACGGGACACGGCCTTGTGCAGCCACGACAGTAACGCTCGGATCCGGCCGGGCTGTGTCTGTGCCTGTGGCGTGGTTTGCGCATGGTTCATCGACGAGGCCGACTCGTGGCCAGCCTGATACCCGCCTGTTGCAGGCGACAGCTTCGGGTTCGTTGGCGTTTCGCGTTGTGAACGGGCGAGACGATGACGCGTGGCGGCATCCTCGCGCCATGACGGGTCCGCCCGGTCTCCGATCGAGACCAGGGATGCATCGGGTTCGTCGCCACGCACAGCCTGGCCAAGCGCCAGCAACGAGCGCTCGCGCTTCCAGTCTTCGCGGTTTTCCCTGTCGACCATCGTCTGGAACTCTACTCCTTGGCGACCTGCGAACGCGATTGGCCATTCGTTAAGCCACGCTAAACAGGCATGGAAAACAAAAAGTTAATTTTTCGCGCCGACGGAGCGGTCTCCCTCTGTAGTTGCATCTATTTGCAAAACACGCTGCGGCCGATGGCATTGCATGATCCCGATCGCAGCACGCGATCTGCCGTTCGTCCTGACGGGGGCTTCCCCACGGAACAGCCAGCGTCTATGTGAAGGCCTTGCTTCGGAGGCTTTCGATGACGATCAGGCTTGTTCTCGCCGGCTGCGGCAATATGGGCTACGCCATGCTCTCGGGCTGGCTGAAATCCGGCAAGGTTGCGCCGTCGGCGGTTTTCGTGGTCGAGCCCAATGCCGATCTGCGCAATCGCGCGGCAACGCTAGGCTGCGCCACATCAGCCGATCCGGGCAGCATTCCAGCCGATGCCGTGCCCGATCTGGTCGTCATTGCGGTGAAGCCGCAGGTGATCCGCGATGTTACCGCCGCCTATAAACGCTTCGCCGATGGCCGCACCACCTACGTCAGCATCGCCGCCGGCACGCCTGCCGCCACCTTTGAAGAAATCCTCGGCAACCGTGCACCGGTCGTGCGCTGCATGCCCAACACGCCCGCGGCGATCGGCAAGGGCATGATGGTGGTGTTTTCCAATCCCCTGGTTTCCGACGACACCAAGCGTTTCGTCGCCGACCTTTTGTCGGCGAGCGGCGAAGTGACCACCATCGACGACGAGGGCCTGATGGACGCGGTGACCGCCGTGTCGGGATCGGGCCCGGCCTATATCTTCCATTTCATCGAGGCGCTGACCGTGGCGGCCGAGAAGGCCGGACTGCCGACAGCGACCGCCAAGCTGCTCGCCATGCAGACCGTCTACGGCGCCGCCTCGCTCGCCGCCGAAAGCGGTGAGGAGCCGGGCGTGCTGCGCCAGCAGGTCACCAGCCCCAAGGGGACGACGGCCGCGGCGCTGGAGGTGCTGATGGGCGAGGACCGGCTGACCAGTCTGCTGACGCAGGCGGTGGAGGCTGCGCGGTTGCGGTCGATCGAGCTGGGCAAATAGAGCTCAGTTCGCCCCGTAGAGCATCTCGTCCTGCAGCCGACGCAAAGCGAACAGCCTCGTCGTCTGGTCGGGTACGGCATTATCCGCGGTCAGCAATTCGCCTTTCCTGACCGGCTTCAGCACCTTGCCGCCCTCGAGCAGGCCGACCGGCACGGCGCGCTGGGCGCGGGCGTCGTCGACGGTCATGGTCCAGGAGCGGTAGCAAGTCTCGCCGATCGCATCGATCGTCTCGCCGGCGGCGAGGTCACGCTTGGCGACGGCACACACCTCGGCGACCGGCCGCGGCAGCGGCACCATGTCGGGCTTGCCGAAAAGCATGATGCGGGCGGCGGTCAGCGGCACCTCCAGCGAAGTCAGATGATACGGCCGGAACAGGCTGTAATATGGGCCGTGGCCGATATGCAGATCATCCATGCGCTCGATGATGCGCGGATGCGTCGCCTCGACGATGACGAAGACGCCGGGCGCGACGCCCTTGCCGACCGTGTAGTCGACAACGCCCTTCTTCAGCAACAGACCGCCATCCTCGCGCGGAATGAGCACCTTGGCGAGGTCGTCGCGGTCGGCCTTCGGGCCATGCATGCCGGGCACATCGGGCACCAGCCCGGTGGCGTTGGCGATGGCGCACATCTCGACCATGGTCTTGGAACCGTCGACGAACTCGACCAGCATGCGCGGGTTCATGTTGCGGCGGATCGCTTCCTCGCGGTAGTCATCCGGCACGGCATCGTGGTTGAGGGGGTTGTTCTTGCCCTTGCCGGCCGAGGCGATGGTTAGGCCGAGCGCCGACGCAAACTCGATCAGCTCCATGCAGCTCGACGGCTCGTCGCCGGCGCCCACTGAATAGACGACGCCAAGCCGGTCGGCTTGCTGCTTGAGATAGCAGCCGATGGTGACGTCGGCCTCAACGTTCATCATCACCAGATGCTTGCCGTGTTCCATCGCCATCAGGTCGAAATCGGCGGCGACACCCGGCTTGCCGGTGGCGTCGATGACGACATCGATCAACGGATTGGTGACCAGCATCTCGTTCGAAGTGATGGCGATCTTGCCGTTCTCGATCGCCGCGGTGACTTTCGACGCGGTTTCGGCTTCGACCGCCATCGCCTCGTCGCCATAGGCAATGCGGATGGCATCGCGTGCGGTGTGCGGGCGGCGTGTCGAGACCGCGCAGACCGAAATGCCCGGCATCAGCATGCCTTGCGTGACCAGATCGGTGCCCATTTCGCCCGAACCGATGACGCCGATACGCACCGGGCGGCCTTCGGCGGAACGCCTGGCGAGATCACGGGCAAGGCCGGTCAGGGCGACATTGGTCATGCAGGAATGTCCCATGGTTCTTGAGTTGGACGCGGCAATAGCAGGGAACCGCCCTCTTTTGCCAACGAAACCCTCGGCCGCGGCTTCAGACCACCCTGACGTAGCTCGTCATTCCCGATTTCTGGTGCTCGATGATGTGGCAGTGCAGCAGCCAGTCGCCCGGATTGTCGGCAACGAAGCCGAGCTGGACCTTCTCGTTGGGCTGGATGAGATACGTATCGGAAATCAGGGGCTGAACCTGGCGCGTCGAGGATGACAGCACTTTGAAGCTCATCCCGTGCAAATGCATCGGATGGGATTGCGGCGTCAGATTTTCCATGTCGATGACATAGCTCCCGCCGAGCTTCAATTCGGCCAACGGCGCAGTCGGATCCGGCGCATCGCCCGGCCAAGGCACCTTGTTGATGGCCCAGAAACTGTAGCCAAGCGAACCGCAGATCCCGTCGCTCGGGACGTTTTCCGCAGTGGCGCTCAGAGCCAGGGAAATATGCTTGGCGCTGGTGAGATCCACTTCCGCCACCGGATTGAGTTCCAGGGGTGCAACATCGCTGATATCACGCTTGAGCGAGCTTCCGGTCGCGCGCAGGGTCGCAAGCACCTTGGGCTTGGTGCCCCTGACGTCTCTCAAGCTGACGATCGCACCCTCGCCATCGGGCATACGGATGGCCAGTTCCAAGCGTTGACCAGGTCCAAGCAGCAAGGCATCGGGGGAAAAACGCTGCTGCACCGGATTGCCGTCCAGTGCGATGACTGTCGCCTCGGCGCCGTCGACGCGAAAAGCATAGATGCGCGTGACGTCGGTGATGGCGATCCTGAGCCGCACCAGCCCTCCGGCCGGCGCGTCATATTGCGGCTGGTCGAGCCAGTTGGCGGTGCGCACCGTGCCATAGGTGCCGGTTCTTGCGGCATCGCGCGGCCGGAACTGGTCGATGAACTGGCCGTCGTCACCGAGGCGCCAGTCGCGCAGATTGAGGACGACCTCGGCATCGAATTTCGGATCGTTCGGATTCTCGACCACGATGACGCCTGTGAGGCCGTGGCCCATCTGCTCCAACGTGTTGCAATGCGGGTGATACCAGAAGGTGCCGGCGTCGGGCGGCGTGAAGGCGTAGTCGAAATGATCGCCGGTGTAGACATAAGGCTGAACCAGAAACGGGACGCCGTCCATCTTATTGGGCACGCGAATGCCATGCCAATGAATCGTCGTCGGATCGTCGATCGCGTTGACAAGACGGGCGGCGAAGGGCTCGCCCTTTTTCATTCTGAGCACGGGCGGCATTCCGGCATTGCCGTAGGTCAGCACGTCCCTGGTCTGGCCGACATCCATCAGCTTCGCGTGGGTCTTTGCCGTCTGCAAGACCACCGGCTCAGGCGTGGCAGCCGCCCAGCCGCCAAGCCGACCCATGGCCGAAAGCCCGATCCCGCCCGCGCCGGCAACCGCAGCCGTTTTCAAAAGCCTGCGGCGTGTGATTAGGGTCATTCGGCGCTCCAACTGCAAAGGCGACTGCCCGCGAAGGTGTAACCGTCACGCCATGGATCACAAGCCGGCAACCAGTGCAAATTCTATTGAAGGCATGCCGCCGCTATTCAGCCGCCTCGGCATAGTGTGCCGGCACGTAGTTGAGGATGGGGCCGAGCCAGCGCTCGACCTCCGCCAACGGCATCGCCTTGCGGCGCGCATAATCCTCGACCTGGTCGCGTTCAACCTTGGCGACGCCGAAATAGTAGCTTTCGGGGTGCGACAGATAGATGCCTGACACGGACGAGCCCGGCCACATCGCATAGCTTTCGGTCAGGCTCACGCCCGCATTGCCTTCGCCGTCAAGCAGCCGGAACAGCGTGGCCTTTTCGGTGTGGTCGGGTTGCGCCGGATAGCCGGGCGCCGGGCGGATGCCGCGATAGGGTTCGCCGATCAGCTCGTCAGGCGCCAACGATTCCTCTGGCGCGTAGCCCCAGAACTCCTTGCGCACTTTCTCATGCATGCGCTCTGCAAAGGCCTCGGCGAAACGGTCGGCCAGCGCCTTGACCATGATCGACGAATAATCGTCATTGGCGCGCTCGAAACGCTCCGCGATCGCCACCTCCTCGATGCCGGCGGTGACGATGAAGCCTCCGATATAGTCAGGCTTGCCGCTGTCCAATGGCGCGACGAAATCCGACAATGCGACATTGGCCTTGCCGTCGCGCTTGGTCAGTTGCTGGCGCAGGGTGAAGAAGGTCGCCAGTTCCTTTGAGCGCTTGTCATCCGTGAACAGCCTGATGTCATCGCCGACGGTGTTGGCCGGCCAGAAGCCGATGACGCCGCGTGGCGCAAACCATTTTTCGGCGATGATCTTTTTCAGCATCGCCTGCGCATCCTCGAACAACTGGCGCGCGGCGGGTCCTTGCGCTTCGTCTTCGAGGATTTTTGGATAGCGCCCCTTCAGCTCCCAGGTCTGGAAGAACGGCGTCCAGTCGATGTAGCGCGCGAGCTCGGTCAGGTCCCAATTCTCGAAGACCTTCACGCCTGTGAAGGACGGCTTCGGCGGCTCATATTCAGACCAATCGAGCCGATGCGCATTGGCCCTCGCCTTGGCCAGCGGCAGCCGCTGCTTGTCGGCTTCGGAGCGGGCATGCGCGTCGGCGACCCTCTTGTATTCGGCGCGCACCGTGTCGACGTAGCCGCCCCTGGTCTCGTTCGACAGCAAGGCTGAGACCACGCCGACCGCCCGGCTGGCGTCGGTGACATAGACCGCTTGTCCCTTGGTGTAGCGCGGGTGGATCTTCACCGCCGTGTGCACGCGGCTGGTCGTCGCGCCGCCGATCAGCAGCGGGATGTCGAAGCCTTCGCGCTCCATCTCGGCGGCCATATGCGCCATTTCATCGAGCGATGGCGTGATCAGGCCTGACAGTCCGATGATGTCGACTTGTCTCTCGCGCGCCGTCTGCAGGATCTTTGCCGCCGGCACCATGACGCCGAGATCGATGATCTCGTAATTGTTGCAGGCCAGAACCACGCCGACGATGTTCTTGCCGATATCGTGGACATCGCCCTTCACCGTCGCCATCAGGATTTTTCCTGCTGTCTGGCGCTCGCCATTGTCGATGCCATTGGCGGCGTTGGCCAGCTTCTCGGCTTCCATGTGCGGCAGCAGTCCCGCGACGGCCTGTTTCATTACCCGCGCGGACTTCACCACTTGCGGCAGGAACATCTTTCCCGCGCCGAACAGGTCGCCGACAACGTTCATGCCGGCCATCAGCGGGCCCTCGATGACGTGCAGCGGGCGTTCCGCGGCCAGACGCGCTTCCTCGGTGTCGGCGTCGATGAATTCAGTGATGCCGTTGACCAGCGCGTGGCTGATCCGCTGTTCGACCGGCAGTTCGCGCCAGGCAAGATCGCGCTCCTTGGCATCTTGGCCCGCCGCGCCCTTGAAGCGTTCGGCTATCTCCAGCATGCGTTCAGTGGCGGTGCCGCCGGCCTTGGGCACACGGTTGAGCACGACATCCTCGCAGGCCTCGCGCAGCGCCGGCTCGATCGTGTCGTAGACGGCGAGCTGGCCGGCGTTGACGATCCCCATATCCATGCCGCGCTGGATGGCGTGGTAGAGGAACACGGCATGCATGGCCTCGCGCACCGGCTCATTGCCGCGGAACGAGAACGACAGGTTCGACACGCCGCCGGAAATGTGGACATGCGGCAGCGCCCCGGTGATCTCGCCCGCCGCCTCGATGAAGTCGACGCCGTAATTGTCGTGCTCCTCGATGCCGGTGGCAATGGCGAAGACATTGGGATCGAAGACGATATCCTCGGGCGGGAAGCCGGCCTGTTCGGTCAAAAGCTTGTAGGCGCGGGTGCAGATTTCGACCTTGCGCGCCTTGGTGTCGGCCTGGCCGTCTTCGTCGAAGGCCATGACCACCACGGCGGCGCCATAAGCGCGCACCAGCCTGGCGTGATGCAGGAATGCCACCTCGCCTTCCTTCATCGAGATAGAGTTGACAAGCGGCTTGCCCTGCACGCATTTCAGGCCGGCCTCGATGATCTCCCATTTCGAACTGTCGACCATCACCGGGACACGGGCGATGTCGGGTTCGGCGGCGACCAGGTTGAGATACTCCACCATCGCCTTCTTCGAATCGATCAGGCCTTCGTCCATGTTGATGTCGATGATCTGCGCGCCATTGGCGACCTGGTCGCGCGCCACGTCGAGCGCGGCGACATAGTCACCCGCCGTGATCAGCTTCCTGAACTTGGCTGAGCCAGTGACATTGGTGCGCTCGCCGACATTGACGAAGGGAATTTCGTCGGTGAGCGTGAACGGTTCCAACCCGGAAAGGCGCATCTTGCGCTCGATGTCGGGAATGGGGCGCGGCGGATACTTCCGTACCGCCTCTGCAATGGCGCGGATGTGCTCAGGCGTCGAGCCGCAGCAGCCGCCGACGACATTGACCAGTCCCTCGCGAGCGAAATCCTCGATCTGCGCGGCCATGAATTCGGGGCTCTCGTCATAACGGCCGAATTCGTTGGGCAGACCGGCGTTCGGATAGGCGCAGGTGAAGGTGTTGGCGACGCCTGATATTTCGGCCAGATGGGCGCGCATGGCCTTGGCGCCGAGCGCGCAGTTGAGGCCGATGGTGAACGGGCTGGCATGACGCACCGAATGCCAGAAGGCGGTCGGCGTCTGGCCCGACAGCGTGCGGCCGGACAGGTCTGTGATGGTGCCCGAAATCATCACCGGCAGGCGCACGCCCTTCTCGATGAAGATCTCATCCGCAGCAAAGATCGCCGCCTTCGCGTTCAGCGTATCGAAGATGGTCTCGATCAGAATGATGTCGGCGCCACCGTCGATCAGGCCGCGCAGCTGCTCGCCATAGGCAAGACGCAATTCGTCGAAGGTCACGGCGCGATAGCCGGGATTGTTGACATCAGGCGACATCGAAGCGGTGCGATTGGTTGGCCCGAGGGCACCGGCGACGAAGCGGCGCTTGCCATCCTGCTGCTGTGCTCTCAACGCGGCGCGCCGCACCAGCCGCGCTCCGTCGCGATTCAGCGCGTAGACGGCATCCTCCATGCCGTAATCGGCCTGGGCGATCGACGTCGAGGAGAAGGTGTTGGTTTCCAGGATATCCGCGCCTGCGATGGCGTATTGATAGTGGATTTCCTCGATCGCTTGCGGCTGTGTCAGGATCAGAAGATCATTGTTGCCTTGCTGGTGGCAGGCGCAGCCGGCGAAGGCTTCGCCGCGAAACTGGTCTTCATCGAAACCCAGGCCCTGGATCTGCGTGCCCATGGCACCGTCAAGGATGAGGATGCGTTCGCGCGCCGCCGCCGTGAGCGCCGCAAGCACCTCCGACCCGTCGGGCTTTGCCGCGACGGGGCCGAACAATGCGTTCAGCGATGCAGAATTCTGCGACATTTTTTATCCCCCTGGCGACAAGCCTGTTCGTGTCACATAAGGATATCTTTATGTCAATATACGGCAGACGCTCATCATTGTCACGCGCTGTTGCAAGCGCTGGCTTCCCAGCGTTCCGTCAGCGCAGGGACGAGGAGAAGGTCAGACAAGCATTCCGTCCGGGCGATGGATTGGTTTGGCATGACAATGGGATGTGCCTGTTGCGCGGCACGAACGAGCTTGGTTTCACGGACCCCGCTTCGGGCCGGTCGTTGCGGAGCTGAAGTGGCGCCGCGCTGCACGCTGACGGATCTGGGAGCGATGGTCGAGGATGATAACCCAATTCGGGCCCGCTCAAAGCTCATTGGTGATCTGGTGCCGAACACGGATCGTGACGAAGCCTGCCCGCTACCGCTTCGACCGGCAGTCAAGCGATCCTTATACAATGCCGCTGCTGGAGCGACCCGCGAGCCTCAAGGACAATTCGCCGGCCGCAGTCTTTCCCTGGGAGCAGATCTTTGCCGCGGCGGCGGTGTGTGCCGGCTCGGACTATCCGATGCTGGCAGCGCATGCGGGGGTCGATCTGCGTTCAGTCGATTTTGTCGCGGAAGGCGTGTTCGACCCGCGTGGCGAGTTCGACGGACTTGATGGGCTCACGGCGCCCAGGGACGCCCGGCATTGCTATGTGTCCCTGCATCTCTGCGCGACCGTGTGTTCTTCGGCGCCGCGGGCCGACCTGGAGAAAATTCATGAGCGCGCGATCTCGCACAACATGGTGCTTGGGGCACTCAGAGGAATTCCCATGACCAGCGAATTGGTGATTCAGCAGGCGTGATCCTGTCGCAGAACTCGCCCGGTCTGATGGGTCGGACAGACTTTTGTCCCAAACATTCCTGACCTGTTGGGGCAGCTCGGCTGTCGCACTGTTCTCCATTCAGTGCATGTTTCAGTGCATGTTCCCACGACGACACTGCCGGGAGGTGGCAGGCATTTTAGCGCAGGCTAACGGAACAAGTTGCCGCTTCTGAAGTTTTGGGAAGCATGGCAAGACTGTGGGAATGTTAAGATGTTAGCCTCCGACCTAACGAAAGTTATCGAGCAGGATCATCTGGCTCTGGATGCCTTCGTAAAGGGCGATCCTGAACCCTTGAAAGGCCTCTACTCGCGACAGGACGACGTCATAATTGCCAATCCCTTTGGCCCGCCGGCGAAGGGATGGAGAAAGGCCGCTGAGACCATGGAACGGGCCGCCACCAATTACCGGCACGGCAAGGCCATCGGCTTTGAGCGCATCTCGGAGTATGCGACGGCCGACTTGGGATACATCATCGAGGTCGAGCGGTTCCAATCCAAGGTCGGTGGGGGCGACAAACTGGTGCCGATTGCGCTTCGAGTCACCACCATATTCCGCCGGGAGGAAGGCGCGTGGAGGATCGTCCTTCGTCATGCCGATCCGATAACCTCGGTACGCTCACCGACGTCCATTGTCGGGGAGTAGAAGGACCAGTGCTTGTTGGCCGCCGGCAAAAGAAAGTCGGGCCTAATCTACACGCCCGACACCAGCCCGAACGCCTATCCCTAAAATCCGAGGACGCGCATCGCCAAAGATAATAGACGCCGATCTTCGGATGTCGCCGAGGTCCAGGCATTCTCAAGCTTATGTGTACCACCCCCTGCGCACCAGACAGGCGGCAAAAAGACCAATAAAGTCAGATAGTTGTTTCCAAACAACGGCTTGGAATGGTGCTGCGAGAGAGGATTGAACTCTCGACCTCTCCCTTACCAAGGGAGTGCTCTACCACTGAGCTACCGCAGCCGCTGATGGCGGGGCTTCTGCCATATCGAACCGGCAAGCGCAAGGCCAAGTGCAACGCTTCTGTGAAAGGCTTTGCTGGATGGCTTTATTGACATGGCGGCGCCACAATGTTGGCTATCCCTGATTGGCAGGCTGGCTGGTCGCCGGCCGGAACGGGACCATGAACGACAAGACAATCCCAGCAAAAAAGGGCGGCATCAACCGCAAGGACCGGCTGGCCGAGCAATTGCGTGCCAATTTGCAGAAGCGCAAGGCGCAGTCGCGCTCGCGGCGCGCCGGCGATGCGGATCAGCGGCCGGACGGGCTCGGCGCGGCAAGGGAAATGCAAAAAGATTAACTCAAATCTGCCACTCTTGGCCCGGGGCGGGGCGAAATCCTATTTCTTGAACCAGCCAATTCCTTGAACCAGATTGGCCAATGGTCTAGACGGGCCGCTACTCAAACGATTGAACCGGCTTTTTTGAGCCGAGAGGGACGTTCTTCCATGGATCGCATCAGAATTGTCGGGGGCAACAAGCTCTCCGGAAGCATTCCGATCTCAGGCGCGAAAAACGCGGCCCTGCCCCTGATGATCGCCTCGCTTTTGACCGACGACACGCTGACGCTGGAAAACGTGCCGCATCTGGCCGATGTCGAGCAGTTGATCCGCATCCTGGGCAATCACGGCGTCGATTATTCGGTCAATGGCCGCCGCGAGAAGCAGAATGAAGGCTATTCGCGCACCATCACTTTCTCCGCCCGCAACATCGTCGACACGACGGCGCCCTACGAGCTGGTATCGAAGATGCGGGCGTCGTTCTGGGTGATCGGGCCGCTGCTGGCCCGCATGGGCGAGGCCAAGGTGTCGCTGCCCGGCGGTTGCGCCATCGGCACGCGCCCGGTCGATCTGTTCCTCGAGGGCCTGCAGGCGCTGGGCGCCGACATCGATGTCGACACCGGCTATGTCATCGCCAAAACCCGGAATGGCCGTCTTGTCGGCAACCGCTACGCATTCCCGAAGGTCTCTGTCGGCGCCACCCATGTGCTGATGATGGCCGCGGCGCTGGCCAAGGGCGAGACGGTGCTGGAAAATGCCGCCTGCGAACCCGAAATCGTCAACCTCGCCGAGTGCCTCAATGCCATGGGCGCGAAGATTTCCGGCGCCGGCACGCCTGTTATCACCATCGATGGCGTCGAATCGCTGTCGGGTGCCCGCGTGCGCGTCATTCCCGACCGCATCGAGACCGGCACCTACGCAATGGCGGTGGCGATGACCGGCGGCGACGTCGTGCTCGAGGGCGCACGCCCCGAACTGCTGCAGACCGCGCTCGACGTGATCTCGCAGACGGGTGCGGAGATCACGCAAACCAATTCCGGCATTCGTGTGAAGCGCAACGGCGCCGGCATTTCCCCAGTCGACGTGACGACGGCGCCCTTCCCGGCCTTCCCGACCGATTTGCAGGCGCAGTTCATGGGCCTGATGACGATGGCCAAGGGCAAGTCGCGCATCACCGAGACGATCTTCGAAAACCGTTTCATGCATGTGCAGGAACTGGCCCGGCTCGGCGCCCACATCACGCTTTCGGGCCAGACGGCAATCGTCGACGGCGTGTCGAAATTGAAGGGCGCGCCGGTCATGGCGACCGATCTTCGCGCCTCGGTCTCGCTGGTCATCGCCGGCCTGGCGGCCGAAGGCGAGACGACGGTCAACCGCGTCTATCATCTCGACCGCGGCTTCGAGCGGCTGGAAGAAAAGCTGTCCAACTGCGGCGCGGTGATCGAGCGGATTTCCGCATAGGCCAATCGCAAGGCCGTGCGGTGCGGTTGCGCGGACGGGAAAGACCGCCTAACAGAAGGTTCGGTTATCAACCTTCAGGTGCGAAATCCGCATGACTGCCCTTAAGCTTATCGCGCTCGACGACCAGGACCTGAGCATCGTTTCGGCCCATGTCCAGGATGCCGTGATGAAGGTCAGCGACCTCGAATTCCTGCCCGCGGCCAAGCGTTTCCTGATGACCATGAACCGTTTCGTCTGGGAGGCCAAATCCGGGCTGTTTCGCCAGCACAATGAGCGGCGGCAGGCGGTGCTGCATTTCGACCGGGTGCTCGGTGCCAAGACCAACGGCATCGCTCGCGACAAGCCGACTGAGGTCCTCTCCCTGCTGGCGATCAGCTTCATCGAGATCAGCAAGCCGGCCGGTATCGTCGAGCTGATCTTTGCGGGCGGCGGCACGATAATGCTCGATGTCGAGTGCATCGAGGCCCGCCTTGCCGACATCGGCGGCGCGTGGGAAGCCAGCTCGCGCCCGATCCATAAGGCCTGAACCTCCAATGGCCATCAAGCTTCGTCAGTCCGACGCCGATTTCGAGCAGCGTTTCGCCGCCTTCCTCCTGACCAAGCGGGAGGTGTCAGCCGATGTCGACACCGCGGTGCGCGACATCATCGCGCGCGTGCGCGCCGAGGGCGACGCGGCGCTGATCGACTATTCACAGAAGTTCGATCGCGCCGATCTTGCTGGATTAGGCATCGCCGTCTCGAAGGACGACATCGCCCAAGCTTACAAGGCCGCTGACCCAAAAACGATCGAGGCACTGGAATTCGCGCGCGACCGCATCCGCTCGCATCACGAACGGCAGCGGCCGAAGGACGATCGCTATAGCGATGCCGCCGGCGTCGAACTCGGTTGGCGTTGGACGGCAATCGAGGCGGTCGGGCTCTATGTGCCGGGCGGCACGGCGAGCTATCCGAGCTCGGTGCTGATGAACGCCGTACCTGCCAGGGTAGCCGGCGTCGAGCGCATCGTCATGGTCGTGCCGGCGCCCGGCGGCATCATCAACCCGCTGGTGCTGGTGGCCGCCGATATATCAGGCGTGTCGGAAATCTACCGCGTCGGCGGCGCCCAGGCGATCGCAGCCCTTGCCTATGGAACCGAAACGATCCGGCCGGTCGCAAAGATCGTCGGGCCGGGCAACGCCTATGTCGCCGCGGCCAAGCGCCAGGTGTTCGGCACCGTCGGCATCGACATGATCGCCGGGCCGTCGGAAGTGCTCGTCGTGGCAGACGGCAGCAACGACCCTGACTGGATTGCCGCCGATTTGCTGGCTCAGGCCGAGCACGATGCGTCGGCGCAGTCGATCCTGGTTACCGACGATCCGGCCTTCGGCATCGCCGTCGAACAGGCGGTCGAGCGCCAGTTGCAGAACCTGCCGCGCGCCGAAACGGCGGCGGCAAGCTGGCGCGATTTCGGCGCCGTGATCGAGGTCGCCACAATCGACGCCGCGCTGCCGCTGGTCGACCGTATCGCCGCCGAACACGTCGAATTGGCAATCGACGATGCCGAGGGTTTTCTGGCCCGGATGCGCAATGCGGGTGCCGTCTTCCTCGGCCGCCATACGCCGGAAGCTATCGGCGACTATGTCGGCGGATCCAACCATGTGCTGCCAACGGCACGCTCGGCACGTTTCTCGTCCGGCCTGTCCGTGCTCGATTTCGTCAAGCGCACTTCGATCCTCAAGCTTGGGCCGGAGCAGTTGCGGATCTTGGCGCCGGCGGCGATTGCGCTGGCCAAGGCGGAAGGCCTTGAAGCACATGGCCGCTCCGTCGCCATACGGTTGAATATGTAGGCCGGCATGTCGGACTCCGATCAAACCCGAGGCAGGCTGATCGATGTCGAACTCGATGAATCGATCGGCCGTTCGACACCCGATGTCGAGCATGAACGCGCGGTGGCGATCTTCGATCTGATCGAGGAAAACAGTTTTCGACCCGTCAATGACAGCGGCGCCGGTCCCTATCGGCTGAAACTGTCGCTGGCCGAGCAGCGCCTGGTCTTTGCCGTGGCGCGAGAGGATGGCGCCGCCGTCGTTACCCACATCCTGTCGCTGACGCCGCTCAGGCGCATCGTCAAGGACTATTACATGATCTGCGAAAGCTATTACGATGCCATCCGCTCCTCGACGCCGAGCCACATCGAGGCGATCGACATGGGCCGCCGCGGCCTGCACAATGAGGGTTCGCGGACGCTGATGGACCGGCTCTCCGGCAAGATCGACATCGACTTCGATACGGCGCGCCGGCTGTTCACGCTGGTCTGCGTGCTGCACTGGCGGGGCTAGCCCTGGCACCCGGCGGCCCTCCCCGTTCGATCCTGTTCCTGTGCGGGATGAATGCCGTGCGCTCGCCGATGGCGGAGCAACTGGCGAGGCGGATGCTGCCTGCCACCATCTTCGTCGCCTCGGCCGGCGTTCGCGCGGGCGAGCGCGATCCGTTCGTCGATGCAGTGCTGGCCGAGGAGGGTCTCACGCTGGGCGAGCGTCACCCAAGGACGATGGACGATCTCGAGGACGACTATTTCGACCTCATCGTCACGCTGGCGCCGGAAGCGCATCATGCGGCGCTTGAACTCACCCGCTCGCTCGCCGTCGAAGTCGAATACTGGCCGATGCCGGATCCCACCGATGCCGGCGGCACGCGCGAGCAGATCATGGCGGCCTACCGGTAGGGGCGCGCGCGGCTTATGTTGCGCATCGGTCCACTTTTTTTGCTCCCATAACAAAAAAACGCGACGGATTAAGCGTGTTCACAAGCGAACGATTATCATATAGGTTCCGCCGAAATTCCGGCTAGAGTCGGATGATTTCAGGTCTGTTCGAGCTGAAATCTGAATCCGCCTCTAAACCAAGAAGTAGAGTATGATGTCGTCCGAAAACCTCTTCACACTTTTCGGCATCATGCTCTAAGCGCCGGAACTGCCATCCAAGCAAAGGTATCGAATGCCGAAGGAAGAAGTCCTCGAGTTTCCGGGTGTCGTGACGGAATTGTTGCCCAACGCGATGTTCCGGGTAAAGCTCGAAAACGAACACGAAATCATCGCCCATACGGCCGGCCGCATGCGCAAGAACCGCATCCGCGTGCTGACCGGCGACAAGGTTCTGGTCGAAATGACACCATACGACCTGACCAAGGGCCGCATCACCTATCGTTTCAAGTAAGCAAAGCCCGACTGGTCCGCGATGAGCATTTTGCAGAAGCTGGTGCTTGCCTCGGGTTCGCCGCGCCGAATCGAGCTCTTGCAGCAAGCCGGTATCGAGCCGGACCGGGTGCTGCCTGCCGATGTCGACGAAACGCCGCTGCGTGCCGAGCATCCGCGCTCGCTGGCCAAGCGGCTGGCGAAGGAAAAGGCCGAGAAGGCATTCGCTTCGCTGACAATCGAAGCCGACTATGCGCCGGGCTTCGTGCTGGCCGCGGACACGGTGGTGGCCGTCGGGCGGCGCATCTTGCCCAAGGCCGAGACCCTCGACGACGCCGCCAACTGCCTCGGGCTGTTGTCCGGCCGTTCGCACCGGGTCTATTCCGGCATCTGCCTGATCACGCCGGGCGGCAAACTCCGCCAACGGCTGGTCGAGACGCGCGTGCGCTTCAAGCGGCTGCCGCGCGAAGAGATCGACGCCTATGTCGCCTCGGGCGAATGGCGCGGCAAGGCCGGCGGCTACGCTGTCCAGGGTCTCGCCGGCGCCTTCGTCGTCAAGCTGGTCGGCTCCTACACCAACATCGTCGGGCTGCCGCTCTATGAGACGGTGGCGCTGCTATCCGGCGAAGGCTTCAAAATCCATCGAAGCTGGTCATCGCCGCGACCATGAGCATAGACGACAAGGTGACGCCGCTACGGCCCAAACGCCCCTGCCCCGAATGCGGCAAGCCGTCGGCGCGCGAGACCTATCCATTCTGCTCGACGCGCTGCAAGGACATCGACCTCAATCGCTGGCTGAAGGGCGCCTATGTCATCTCGGCCCGCGACGACGAGGACGAGACGGACCCCGACGCTCCGAAATAGGTCGTCAGGCGGCTTCGGTCTTGCGGCTCACGCGCGCCCAGGCCGGCAGCCAGTCGCCGTGAGCGGCGAGAAGGTCGTCGACCAGTGACCAGATCTGGTCGAGATCAAGCTCGGCGGCAGTATGCGGGTCCATCATCGCAGCATGGTAGATGTGCTCGCGGTTCTCCGTCATCAGCGCCCGCACCGTCAGTTCCTGCACATTGATGTTGGTGCGGATCAGCGCGGTCAATTGCGGCGGCAGCTCGCCGATATAGGTCGGCTGGATGCCGGAGGCGTCGACCAGGCACGGCACTTCGGCGGCGCAGTCGAAAGGCAGCGAGGTGATGCAGCCATTGTTGCGGACATTGCCGTAGATCACCGACGGTTCGCCGGTCCAGACCGAATTCATGATCGAGGAGGCATACTCTTTCGACTGCTCGACTTCGATGCGGTCGGCCGAACGATAGGCTTCCGCCTGCCCCTTCCAGCGCTCGATCTGCTCGATGCAGCGCTTGGGATACTCATCCAGCGGGATGCCGTACTTCTCGATCAGGTCCGGGCGTCCGTCCTTGATGAAATAGGGCGTGTATTCGGCGAAATGCTCCGAGCTTTCGGTGACGAAATAGCCGAGCCTCGTCAGCATCTCGTAGCGCACCTTGTTGGGGCAGCGCGGGTTCCAGCCGGGCTTGGGCGCGCGGCCTTCGCGATAGGCGCGCACGAGATCTGGATAGAGATTGCGGTAGGAACCGTCCGGCTGGCGATGCTCGAAGCTGAGATAAAAGGCCATGTGGTTGATGCCGGCCGAGCGATAGCGGATTTCTTCGTAGGGAAGGTCGAGATCGTGGGCCAGCTCCATTGCCGTGCCCTGCACCGAATGGCAGAGGCCGACCTGCCTGATCTCAGGATATTTCTCTGATATCGCCCAGGTGTTGATCGCCATCGGGTTGACATATTGCAGCATGATCGCCTGCGGGCAGACGGCGAGCATGTCCTCGCAGACCTTCCACAGATGCGGCACGGTCCGGAGGCCCCGCATGATGCCGCCGACGCCGAGCGTATCGGCGATCGTCTGGCGCAGGCCGTATTTCTTCGGCACTTCGAAATCGGTGACCGTGCAGGGCTCGTAGCCGCCGATCTGGAAGGCGACGACGACAAAATCGGCGCCGGCCAGCGCCTTGCGCTGGTCCGAATGGGTCTCGGTCTTCGCCTTGACGCCAAGCGTCGCAATCAGCTTGTTGACGACGATGGCGCTCTCTTCCAGCCGTTGCGGATTGACGTCCATCAACGCGATCGTCGCGCCGGCAAGCGACGGGCGTTGCAGCACGTCGCCGACAATGTTCTTCATGAACACCGTCGAGCCGGCGCCAATGAACGTGATCTTGGGATTTCTTGCCATGCTAATCTCCGGCGTATTGTTCAGGCCACTTCGAAAGCGGCCCTGACGAGCCGTTCGGTGTAGGCGGTCTTGGGATTGGACAGGACCTCGTCGACGGGGCCCTGCTCGACGATCTTGCCGTTCTGCATGACGATGACGCGGTGGCACAGCGCGCGCACCACCTTGAGGTCATGCGAGATGAAGAGGTAGCTCAGGCCGCGCTCGTCCTGCAGTTTGCGCAAGAGGTCGATGATCTGCGCCTGGACGGAGAGGTCCAGCGCCGATGTCGGCTCGTCGAGCAGGATGAATTCGGGTTCGAGCGCTATGGCGCGGGCGATCGCGATGCGTTGCCGCTGGCCGCCGGAGAATTCGTGCGGAAACCGCGACAGTATATCGCCTGGCATGCCGGCGCTGACCAGCGCGTCGCGCACTCGCTCTACCCGCTCGCGCCGCGTCGCTCCTATGCTGTTGACGATCAGCCCTTCCTCGATGATCTGCCCGATCGTCATGCGCGGGTTGAGAGAAGAGAACGGATCCTGGAAGACGATCTGCATGCGCGATCGCAAGGGCCGCATCTCGGCTCGCGACAGGCCGTGGATCGGCTTGCCGTCGAAGCGTATCTCGCCGCGCTTGGTGTCTATCAACCGGAGCAGGGCCTGGCCGAAGGTGGTCTTTCCGGAGCCGGACTCGCCGACCAGCCCCAGAGTCTCATGGCGGCACAGGCTGAGGCTGAGGCCGTCGACGGCGACCAGTTCGCGCCAGTCCGGTTTCAAGAAGGTGCCGTGGCGCAGCATGAAGGAGACGCGCACGCCGCTGGCCTCGAGGATGGTGCCGCAGCCGGCGGGGAGAGGCTTCGGCTGCCCGCGCGGCTCGGAAGCCAGCAGCCGCCTCGTATAGGGATGCTGCGGATCGGCAAACAGCCGTTCGGTGACGTTGTGCTCGCACATTTCGCCATGCTGCATGACATAGACGTAGTCGGAGAACTGGCGCACGACGGTCAGGTCGTGGGTAATCAGGATTACCGCCATGCGCAGCTCTTTCTGCAGGCTGCGGATCAGGTTCAGGATCTGCGCCTGGACGGTGACATCGAGCGCCGTGGTCGGCTCATCGGCGATCAAGACATCGGGATTGTTGGCAAGCGCCATGGCGATCATCACCCGCTGGCGCTGCCCGCCTGACAGCTGATGCGGGTATTGCCTGAGCCGCGCGGCGGGATCGGGAATCTGCACGTGCTGCAGAAGTTCCAGTGCTCGCGCCCAGGCCTGCTTGCGGCTGACCTTGCGATGCACCCTGATCGCCTCGACGATCTGGCTGCCGACCGTATAAATCGGGTTGAGCGAGCTCATCGGCTCCTGGAAGATCATCGAAATGCGGTTGCCGCGCAGCTTGCGCCTAGCGCTCTCGGGGAACTTCAGGATGTTTTGTCCATCATAGCAGACGCTCGATCCGGGCGACACCGTGGCGCGCCGCGACAGCAGTCCCATGACAGTGCGTGCCGTCACCGACTTGCCGGAACCGGATTCGCCGACGATGGCGATCGTCTCGCCGCGATAGAGCTGGAACGAGATGTCCTTGACCGCGTCGACGACGCCATGCTCGACCTTGAAGGCCACGGCGACGTTGCGGGCGTCGATGACGGGCTGATCCTGGCGTCCGTCGTGATCGTGGCGGACGGTCGGTGCGAAGGATACGGCGAGCGCGACTGACATTTGTGCCACCTCAGTAGGGATCGACGGCGTCGCGCAGGCCGTCGCCAAGCGCGTTGAAGGCAAAGACGGTGACGAGCACGAAGCCGACCGGCGACAAGATCCAGGGATAGGTGCCGATCACGGAATAGGTCGCGGTGTCCTGCAGCATCAGGCCCCACGAGATCAGCGGCGGCTTGACGGCGAAGCCGAGGAAACCGAGGAAGGATTCAAGTAGCACCACCGTCGGGATCGCCAAGGTCACGGCCACGATCACATGGCTCATCACATTGGGGAAGATGTGCTGCATGATGATGCGCCTGTCGGTGGCGCCGACCGCCATGGCCGCGCGGACATACTCGATCCGCGCCAGCGCCAAAGTCTTGCCGCGCACCTCTCGCGACATCTGCGCCCAACCCAATGCCGACATGACGATGATGACGAAAGCGAGAAAGACGTTGGTGGGAGCAGTAACCGGGATCAATGTCGTCAGCGCCAGGTAAAGCGGCAGTTGCGGGAAGGCGAGCACCAGTTCGACGAAACGCTGCATCCAGACATCGAACCTGCCGCCGAAATAGCCGGAGACCATGCCGACGGTGGTGCCGATGACAGTGATGATGAAGACGACCGTCAGCGCGATCATTAGCGAGACGCGCGATCCATGGATGGCGCGCGACAGCACGTCGCGGCCAAATTTGTCCGTGCCGAGGAAATGTACCGGCTGGCCATCCAGCGAGCCGAACAAATGCCGGTCCGCCGGTATGAGCCCGAACAGCTTGTAGGGTGCGCCGTGTGCAAAGAAACCAAGCAGCCTCGGATGGTCATAGTCAGGACCAACGACAGGCTGGAAGGTGACCGGATCGAGATCCGCCGAATCGGCGAGCGCATAGACCCTCGGCCGAGCGGTGAAACCGCCGTCCTTGTCATGGAAAACAGGCACCTGCGGCGGAGCGAAGCCGACGTCCGTGACCTTCGGGTCCATCGGCGCGATGAACTCGGCGAACACGGCCATCACCAACAGGAGCACGACAAGCCAAAGCCCGGCCATGCCGGTCCAGGAGCGCTTCAGCCGGCGCCAGACAAGCGCGATATAGCTCTCATTGCCGCGCTGCGGCTTCTCGATTGTGCCTTCGGCGGGCAGCGGTGGTGGGAGATTGTCGAAAGCCAGCATCTCAGCTTTCCCCGAACTGGCGCACGCGCGGATCGAGCAGCACAAGCAGCATGTCGGCGATGATGTTGCCGACGATCAGCGTTGCCGACAAAACCATCATGAACGTGGCGGTGACATAGACGTCGCCGACAGCCATGGAGCCGACGATCGCCGGGCCGACGGTTGGCAGCGCAAAGATGATTGCGGTCTCGATCTCGCCGGTGAGCATGTAAGGCAGCACCACGCCCTGGTACATGACGAGAGGGTGCAGCGCATTGGGCACGGCGTGACGCATGACGACGGCAGTGCCGGTCAGCCCCTTGGCCCTGGCAGTCTCGACATATTGCGCGTTCAGCGTGTCGAGCAGATTGCCGCGCATGACACGCATATTGTAGGCGAGACCACCGAAGGTGGCGATCGCCACGACCGGCCAGACATGCTTGACCAGGTCGACGAATTTGGCCCACGACCACGGAGCGCCGCCATATTGCGGCGAGAAGAAGCTGCCGATCTCCGATACGTTGAACTGAAAGACCAGGAGATAGACGATGATCAGCGCCATCAGGAAGCGCGGCACCGTCATGCCTAGGAAGGAGATGGCCGAAAGCGTGCTGTCTATCCAGGTATATTGCCGGGTCGCCGCCCAAATGCCGAAGCCGATGCCCAGCACGGAGGCGAGCAGATGGCAGACCAAAGCCAGAAGGAGCGTGCGCGGCAGCCGCTCGCCGACCACATCGGCGACCGGCTTGTTGTAATAGAGGCTGTAGCCGAAGTCGCCGCGGGTGATGATGCCACCGATCCAGTTGAGATACTGGACGGGCAGCGGCTTATCGAGACCATGCTCGATGCGATAGGCCTTTGCCTGCGCGTCGGCCTCGGCGAAGGAAGCTCCACCTTGGTTGATCGCCTGCGAGCGGATGTAGTCGGCATAATCGCCCGGCGGCGCCTGGATGATGGCAAAGGTGACCAGGCTCAAAATGGCGAGGACCGGTATTGCCGACGCAATGCGCGTGAGCAGGAATCGCAACATGGACGGTCCGTTTCCTTGTCTCGCCGATCGCGCCCTTTGGATGCGTCCGGAGGTTGACTTTGTCGGGGCGCGCCGGCGGGGCGGCCCGAATTCTCTCAGTCAGGGGAGGTAAACCTAATCCATCGGGCCTTTTTCTCCGGGCTTGCCGGGCAGCTCCTCAGGGAACAACTCGTATTTCGCCTGCTTGTCGGCGGCGACAAAGACCCGTTCGCGAATGATCGAATCCTCGGCCCAGTTGAACATGAAGATCGGTGTGCCCTGCGGAATGTTCGAAAAACGCTTGTTGACGATCAGCGCGCCAGGATATTCCGTCAGACCGACATTGTAGACGTGTTCCGTCGATATCTTCTGAAACTGTTTCATCAGGCTGGCACGTTGGTCATTGTCCTGCGTCGAGACGAACTTGTTGACGATGTCGACGAGGTCCTTTTCGAAAGGCATCAAATCGACCTCACCGTTTTCCGGCGCTCGATGGTCCCAGCTGGTGCGCGGACCGACCGGGGCGAGCTGCGCGGTGTTCTGCACCACCGAGGTCAGTTCCTGGTCGTTGCGCCGGACCAGCCAGTCGAAGCGGCCGGAATATTGCGAAGCGTCGCGCTGAGTACCGTTGAGCCCATTGAGCACGACCCGAATTCCAAGCTTTTCCATCTGGGCGACGACGCCTTCGGCAAGGCTCTTGTCGGTGGTGTAGTCATTGTTGACCAACATCACGATTTCTACGTTCTTGCCGCCAGCGGTGCCGGAAGGGAAGTTCACGAAACCGTCGCCGTCGGTATCCTTGAGGCCTGCCTTAGCCAGTTCGGCCTTGGCGCCTTTGAGATCGAAGGGATAGTAGACCGTCGAATTGCGGTCATAGAAGCTGGTGCCCGACGACAGTCCGCCGGGATAGATGGCGGTGAACGGCCCCTTGACCAGCGAGTCGCCGAGCGCCTTGCGGTCGAGCGCCATGGTGATGGCCTTGCGGAAGTCCTCGTTGCGGTTCAGCTCGCGCACAGCTTGTCCGCGCGCGTCCGGGTTGCCCCAGCCATTGGCGGAAAAGTTCATGCGCAAATTGTAGCCGATGAGCCGCGGGCCAAAGGCCAGCCGTGCGGGTGCATTAGCCTCTGCCGCGCGCTTCAGCGAGGCGACGAAGTTTTCCGGCTGTTCCAGATTGGAAAAGTCAGCCGAGCCGGCGACCGCCTGGACGTCGCGGTCGGCCCAGGTCGACAGTTTGTACTGCAACTCGTTGAGGTAAGGCAGCTGGTTGCCCTTCTCGTCGACTTTCCAATAATAGGGGTTGCGACGCAGGACGATGATATCGTCAGGCCGGTATTCGACCGGCACCCAGGCGCCCATTACCGGCAGGTTCATGTATTCCGGCGGGAAGGCGTTCTTGAACTGATCGTAGGTGTTCTTCGAATATTTCGGATGCTGCGGCTTCAGGATGTGCGAAGGACCCGGGCAGAAGGTGCCGTAGGCCATCGCGTAGAGATATTGTTTCGGAAACGCCTCCTTGAAGGTCCACTCGACGGTGTAGTCGTCGATCTTCTTCAGGGTCGTGCCGACACCGAAGGTTTCCGGCGTCGCTCCGTTCAGCGGCGAGACGTTCGGGTCGACGACCTCGTCGTCCCAGTAGAACATGACATCGTCGGCATTGAAGGCAACGCCATCCGACCATTTGGCGCCTTCGACCAGGTGCATGGTCAGCTTGTGGCCGTCCTTCGACCAGTCCCAGCTCCTGGCCAGGTTCGGCAACGGCTCGGTGTCCTTCGCCTCGACCTGGAACAGCGGCGCGGTGCGCGTCAGGCATTCGGAAAGGCCGATGTCGATGCCGCCCCAGCCTTGGGTCTGGCCGGCGCCGTAGTTCCAGCCTTCCGGCCGCCCGCCGATGACATGGCGCATCGTATCGCCGTAGACGCCGATGCCGTCTTGCATGTTGCCCGTCTTGAAGACCAGCGGTTCTTTCGGCAGCCGGTCCTTGAGCGGCGGCAGCTTGCCGGTCTTGACGTATTTCTCGGTGACCCAGTCCGGCTCGTGATATTCGGGGAGCGCCTTGAACTCCAGAATGGAGTCACGCGCCACATAGTGGATCTTGCCCTCGGCGGGGAACGGTGTCGGCGCCGGCGGAACCGTCGGTTCGCTAGCGTATGCATTGATTGCCGAGACCGAGACGCTCAGCGCCAGTCCGGCAGCAAGACCGATATTGCGTAAATTCCTCACTGTCTCTCTCCCTCTTGTTTGTTCCGGAGCGTTTGCATCCGCTCCGCTTCTCCTCGAACTCAAACGGCTTCCTGGCAGTGGATCCGCCTCCCGTAGATCCACCATCACCGCATGTGGTTTCAGCCGACTTGCGCCAGCGCAGTTTTTTCGGCTCGCAATTCCTCGATCGAGCGAACGCTGCGCCGTGCAGCGCCCGCCCACTCGCGGGTCTTTACCTGAGATGTCGACAGCCGCTCCCTGGCGGCCGGAACCGCATGGGCATATTGCGGCAACCAGGCCGCCTGGGCGACGACCATTTCGTCGACCATCTGCCAGACCTCCTCCGGCGTCGAAACCGCGCCGACCAGCGGGTCGTGCAGCACGGCGAGCTTCAACAGATCGATGTCGCCTGATATCGCGGCATGAACAGACATGCGCTGGACGTTGATCGAGGAAATGCAAGTGGCGGCGCAGGCTTCCGGCAGCGTGATGCCGGCCGCCATGTTGATGCCGAAGCGGTCGACGAAGCCGGGCGATTCGACGATGGCATCCTGCGGCAGGTTGGTGATCACCCCATCGTTCTTGACGTTGAAGTGGCCGCGATAGACGCGGTTGGTCTCCAGCGCCTCCAGTATGTGGCTGGCATGCTCGTTGGAGCGCTTCTCCGGGTCGATCGGCTTTGACGCCGCTTCGAGGAACTGCGGATATTCCGTTTCGAACCAGTTGCGGGTTTCGGTGGAGTAGCGAAGATAGCCGCCCGTTTCACCGTGGATCCAGTCGGACATATCGATCCAGCGCGTAATCTCGTCGGGGCGTTTGCGATACCAAGGCAGATATTCGGAAAGATGGCCGTTGCTTTCGGTCGAATAGACGCCGAAGCGCTTCAGGACATCGATGCGCAGCTTCTCCTGTTGCGAATAGACCGGATGCGCCTCGAAGGCGGCTACCAATTCGTCCTTGCCGATGGGGCGGCCGTTCAGGCGCAGGTCGATGAACCAGGTCTGGTGGTTGATGCCTGAACAGACATAGTCGAGTTCCTGCCTGGACTTCGCGCCGAGGACCTCGGCGATCTGCTCGGCTCCGTGCTGGACCCCGTGGCAGAGCCCGACGGTGTCGACCTTGCCGTATTCGATCGCTGCCCAGGTGTTCATCGCCATCGGGTTGGCGTAATTCAGGAATTTAACGTTCGTCTCGGCAACCTCGCGGATGTCCTTGCAGAAATCCAGGATCACCGGGATGTTGCGCTGGCCATAGAGAATGCCGCCGGCGCAAATCGTATCGCCGACGCACTGGTCGATGCCATATTTCAGGGGAATGCGGATATCGTCGGCATAGGCTTCGAGGCCTCCGACCCGCACGCAGCTGATAACGTAGCGTGCGCCTTCGAGCGCCTTGCGGCGGTCGGTGGTCGCCGTCACCTTGGTCGGCAATCTGTTTGCCTCGACGATCCTGTCGAGGATCGCCTTGATCATCTGAAGATTGTGCTCGCTGACGTCGGTCAACGCGAATTCGATGTCCTTGAATTCGGGCACGCACAGGATGTCGGTGAACAATTTCTTGGTGAAGCCGACGCTGCCCGCACCGATGATAGCGATTTTGAAACTCATCAGCCGCACCTCATTCCACTCGATATGCAGGCAAGGAATGACAATGGGAAGTTGTAGCCACATGTCGTGACATGTATGCGCGACAAGCCGGAATCCGGCTCACCAACCTCCCTGTCCGCTCCTCGACTGCGGATCTCTCTCGCTTTTCGACGGGGATTATGCGCTTATTCGCGAGCGCGACCAGAGAAGGATTATGCTTTCGAGGGTAATTTTGTGCTGCATGATTTGATAGCCAACGGACAATCCATGCGTACGATCTCGCTGCCGCGCGGTCGCCAGCGCCTGCACGCTATGCCGACGAGCACGGGCTACGAGGTGCGCGAGGACGAGATCTATGATTGGGACGGCCGCAAGCGCGGCCAGACACCGTTCACGGTGCTCCAGCACACGATCAGCGGAGCCGGCCGGCTGCGCTACGAAAACCGCAACTACCGCCTGCAGAAGAACGACACATTGCTGGTGCTGGTGCCGCACAACCACCGCTACTGGCTGGCTGGGGATGAGCGCTGGGAGTTTTTCTGGATTTCGATGAACGGCGAGGAAGCGCTGCGCATCCACAAGTCGATCCTCAGCGTCTCCGGTCCTGTATTTCGGCTGCAGCCGGCGACAATCGATCATCTTGCCGATTGCAGCCTGCGCCTGATCAAAGGGGCTGCTTCGCCGGGTGCTGCTTCGGCGATAGCCTACGAGGCTGCGATGGCGCTCTATGACGATGTCTTCGGCTCCCACGCCTTTGCCGAAAAACAGAGCGTCATGCAGCCGGTGATCGATCACATCGGTGCCAATCTCGATAAACCGCTGCCGGTGGCTGACCTGGTCCAGATCAGCGGCCTCAGCCGGGCCCATTTCTCACGCTGTTTTGCCGAAAGCGAAGGCGTGCCGCCCGCCGAGTTCGTGCTGCAGCAGCGCCTGCAACGCGCGGCGAAGCTGCTGACCAAGGTGGATTTTCTGCCGGTGAAGGAAGTCGCCATCCTGTGCGGCTTCGAGGACGCCAACTATTTTTCGAAGGTCTTCCGCCGCTGTTACGGCATCACGCCAAGCCAATTCCGCACCACCGGCATGTACGCCAGCATGAGAACCCCGGCCAGGCGCGGCATCAGGGCGTCCGATGACGGGACCTGACACCGCCGCCGTTAGACAGGCAGTTAACTAGGCTGCGCGCAGACTGCCGCCATCCAGCCACTCGAGATCGGCCTGCGAAAGCGTGATGTCGAGGGCGCGCAGGCTGTCGTCCAACTCGTCCAGCGTGCGCGGCCCGATCAGCGGAATGGATGGGAAGGGCTGGGCAAGCACATAAGCGAGCGCAACATGGATCGGGCTCTTGCCAAGTCTCGCGGCAAGGTCGATCGCCCGGTCGCGGCGGCCGAAATTCCGCTCCGAGTACCAGACACGTACCAGTTCCTCGTTGTCGAGCCTGTCGCGCCCGGCGCGGTCGGTGAAGAAGCCGCGTCCCTGGCTCGACCAGGCGAAGTTCGGCATCTGCCTAGATGTCAGCCAGGCCTTCCACACATCCGTGGAGGACGTGACGCAGCCAGCCCAGATCGGCTCCAGCATTTCGGCCAGCGAGAAATTGTTGGATAGCGCGCCGGGCTTTTGCTTGCCGGTGCGTTCGGCATAGGCAATGGCCTCGTCCATGCGTTCCATCGTCCAGTTCGAGCCGCCGAACGGGCCGCGGATGCGGCCAGCCTTTACCTCGCGATCCATCGCATCGACGAATTCGCCGACCGGCACGTCCGGATTGTCGCGGTGCATGAAATAGACATCGACATGGTCGGTCTGCAGGCGGTCGAGCGACTGGTCGAGCTGCTTGCCGATCACATCGGGATAGCAGAGCGGCGAGTGGGCGCCCTTGGCGATGACCACCGATTGCGCGCGCACGCCGCGGTTCTTCAGCCACTCGCCAAGCAGCTTCTCGGTATAACCGGCGCCGTAGACATAACCGGTGTCGAAGAGATTGCCGCCGCCCTCGAAAAAGGCGTCGAGCAGGATCGAGCCCGAGGAAAACGTGCGGAAATCCTCGAAGCCGAGCGCCACCACCGACGCGGGCTTCGACAGCCCCGGTATCTTGCGCTTGGCGATCGCCGTGCCGCCTGATCGCAAAGGCCGGCCGGAAATGGTGTTGATGCGTTGTTGGGCATTCTCGATCTCGTATTCGAGGCCGGCCGCCGCTCGCCATCTGTCCAGCACACGCAAAGTGCCGAGGCTTTCCGCCCACGCCATGCCCGGCCAGGCGAATTCCTGCCGCCCGGCGCGAATGGCCTCGCCGGCCGCGTCGACCTCGAAGGAATAGACATGGCGCTTCTCGTTGACGCTGATGGTCTCGCGCGAGCCATCCGATGCAATGACGTCGATCTGGCCCAGGCCGACGCTGCGGTTACCGCCGGCGAACCAGAAGTCCGGCACCTCGATGCGGCCTTTGGTGCCCAGGATGCGCAGAACATTGTCCTGGTTGAGCGAGATGCTGCAGGAGACTTCGGCGACAATGCCGCCGGGGAAATGCAGCAGCGCCGAGGCCCATTCGTCGACGCCGGACTGGCCAAGATGGGCGGTGCCGACGACCTTGTCAGGCTCGGCGAAGGGTTTTCCAGCTGCGGCGCCGGCAATCAATCGGACCATCGAGACGGGATAGCCGCCGACGTCAAGAATGCCGCCGCCGGCAAGATCGTTGGCGTAGAGCCGGTGCTGCGGCATGAAGCCCGGCATGGCGAAACCAAAGCTCGACTTGATCATCCTGATCTCGCCGATGACACCGGACCTGATCAGCTCGACCAGTTTCAGCGTCTGCGGGTGCAGCCGGTACATGAAGGCTTCGCCGAGAAACGTGCCGGCCTTGCGCGCGGCATGCATCATGGCGTCGGCCTCGAAGGCGGTCAGTGCAAGCGGCTTTTCGCACAGCACATGCTTTCCTGCCTCGGCCGCCTTGATCGCCCATTGCGCATGGCCGGGATGCGGTATCGAAATGTAGACGGCGTCGACTTCGGGATCGGCAAGCAGCGCATCGTAGCCATCGAGGATGCGGGCGCTGGGGAAACTCTCGGCGAGGCCAGGCTTGGCGGGATTGCGGGCACCGACGGCGACCAGCTTTCCGGTGCGCGAATCGGCCACGCCACCGGCAAAGGACTGGGCGATGCTGCCCGGTCCGAGGATGCCCCAGCGAATGGGCGTGGTTGCAGTCATTGTCATTCTCCTTGAAGGCTGGAAAGGGTGGCCGGTCACCGCAGCCGCAGTCCTTTTTCGTCGAACAGGTAGGATTTGCGGATGGAAACGGTAATCTCGGACGCATCGGGAACCTTTGCCGCGTCGCGCTGGATCACCACGTCTTCACCATTGGCCGTTCTGGTGTAGAGGAAGCTCGTGCCGCCGAGGTGCTCAATCACGTCGATGCCGACGACGAGGTCGGCGCCACCTTCTCCCGCGTTGCCGAAATGTTCGGGCCGCACGCCGACGATGACCTTGCTACCCACTTCGGGTGTAGCGCCTGTCAGCGGCTGGGTGAAACGGGTCTTCTCCTGACCCGCCAGTTCGACGATCACGCCACACGCATCGTGTCCGACAATATGGGCCTTGATGAAGTTCATCTTCGGCGAGCCGACAAAGCCCGCCACGAACTGGTTGTCGGGATTGTCATAGAGATCGAGCGGCCGGCCGATCTGTTCGATATGGCCGGCGCGCATCACGACGATCCTGTCGGCGAGCGTCATCGCCTCGGTCTGGTCGTGCGTGACATAGATCATGGTGGCGCCGAGTTCCTTGTGCAGCCGAGAGATCTCGACCCGCATCTGGACGCGCAGTTCGGCGTCGAGATTGGAGAGCGGCTCATCGAACAGGAAGACCTGCGGCTCGCGCACGATGGCGCGACCTATGGCGACGCGCTGGCGCTGGCCGCCGGAGAGTTTTTTCGGCCGCCTGTCCATCAATTCGCTGATGCGCAGGATCTCTGCCGCGCGCTTTATCCGCCGATCGGTATCGGCTTTCGGGTTGCCAGTCATGCGCAGCCCGAAAGAGAGGTTCTGTTCGACGCTCATGTGCGGATAGAGTGCGTATGACTGGAACACCATGGCGATGCCGCGGTCGGCTGGCTCGACATCGTTTACCACCTTGCCGCCGATGGCGATCTCGCCGGCGCTGATATCCTCGAGCCCGGCGATCATTCTGAGCAGCGTAGACTTGCCGCAGCCGGACGGGCCGACAAAGACGACGAACTCGCCGTCCTCGATATCGATGCTGGCGCCATGGACAACCTCGAAGAGGCCGAAGCGCTTGACGACATTGTCGAGCGTGACCGTTGCCATTCTGCCCCTTACTTGACCGCGCCGGCGGCGATGCCGGCGATGAAATGGCGCTGCAGCAGCACGAAGACGACGAGCATCGGCACCGTCAGCATCACCGCGCCCGCCATGATGCCGCCCCATGACACCTTGGTGAGGCCGATCAGCGTGCCGAGCGCCACCGGCGCCGTCATTGAACCGGGCTGGCTGTTGATCAAAAGCGGCCACAGATAATTATTCCAGGAGGCGAGGAACAGGATGATGGCGAGCGCCGCCAGCATCGGCCGCGCCAAGGGCAGCGCAACGAACAGGAAGATGCGCCATTCCTTCACGCCTTCGACGCGCGCCGCATCGAAGAGGTCGTCCGGCATCATCGAAAAACTCTGCCGCATGAACAGCACGCCGAGCGAATTGAATAGCGGCGGCACGATCAGCGCAATCCAGGTGTTGGCGAGCTTGAAATCGCGCGCCACCATGATGAATTGCGGGATCAGCACGACCGCATAGGGAAGCGTGATAGTGCCGAGGATAATGGCGACAATCGCGCCTTTGCCGAAGAACTGGTAACGAGCCAGTGCCCAGCCGGCCATCGACGTCAGCAGCACCGACAGGATGGTGTAGGTAACCGCCACCGAGACCGAAATGCCGATGGCGCCGACGAAGTTGGTGTCCCGCTGCAGATTGTTGAAATTGTCAATGAAATTGCCGTGCGGCAACAGCTCGATGCCGGGGCTGAAGATGCCGTTGTCCGGCATGGTCGAAAATACCACCATCATCCACAGCGGAAACAGCCAGATCAGCGCCAGCGGCGTCAGGAACAGATGCAGCGCAATGCTGCGTCCCAGCCTGGTGGAGGAGCGCGAGCTCATTTCGGCTCCCTCGTCAGCCACAGCTGCACCAGCGTGATGGCGATCGCCAGCCCGGCCATGGTGTAGGCGACGGCCGAGGCATAGCCGAAATTGAGCGAGCGGAAACCCTGGCGGTAGAGCAGCAGGCCAAGCGTCTCCGTGCCGCCTCCCGGTCCGCCCCGCTCGGTGATCAGGAATGGCTCGGTGAACAGCTGCATGGTGCCGATGATAGACAGCACCAGGCAAAACACGATGACCGGCTTGAGGAGCGGCAGGGTGATATGGAAGAATTGCTTGAGCTTGCTGACACGGTCGAGCGTTGCCGCCTCGTAGACATCTTCGGGTATGGACTGCATACCGGCAAGCAGGATGATGGCGTTGTAACCGGCCCAGCGCCAGGTCACCGCGATCATGATCAACGCCATCGCCGGCGTGACGTTGGAGAACCAGTCGATCTTGGGCAGGCCGACGCTGTTCAAGAGCTTGTTGATGATGCCGAAATCGAGGTTGAACATCAGCCGGAACACCGCCGAATAGGCGACCTCGCCAACCACGACCGGGGCGAAGAAGGCGAAGCGATAAAGGCCGCGCGCCTTCAAAAGCGGCGAATTCAACAGCACCGCCATGACGAGCGCCAGCGAAATCATCACCGGCACCTGGATCACCAGGATCAGCAGCGTGTTCTCAAGCGCGTTGAAGAAGGCCGGATCGCCAATCAATCGGCCCCAGTTGAAGCCGGGCGCGAACCGCCACGGCACGGTGCGCGTCGCCTGGAAGGAGATCATGAAGGAGCTGATGATCGGCCACACCCAGAACACCGCAAAGATCAGCAGATAGGGTGCGAGGAAGCGATACGCCGTGGCATTCTGATGGCGCATTGCTGTCTCCTTTCCGCGTTCAAGGGTGGCGCGCCCTGCTGAAACGCGCGGCGCGTTCGGTAATGGTCGCGGGCAGGAGCAGGGTGCCGCCCCACCCCAGGAGAAGAGGAACGTTGTCTTGGGTGACTGGGCCCCCCGCGCGCGGGCATGGGGCGGGGTGGGGGGGGGGGG
>NZ_JAMYOR010000020.1:0-100050 GCF_040319965.1 Mesorhizobium sp. M0830
CGGGGGGGCTCGTTTTTGTTAATAATACACCCCCCCCCCCAAGCCCCCCCCCCGGGCCTGTTTTCGCACCCTCTGCGCCCCAAAACCCCCAACCCCGTTGCCCACAAAACCCGGGGGGGCCTGCCCCGCCGCTCTTTTTTACCGTCGAGATGGTTCCGTCTCAAGCCGCCTTCGCTTCCGCTTCGTGAAGGGCGAAGGACCGCCCGTCCGTATCGAAGATATGCAGGTCTTCGCCATTGGCGCTCAGCCGCAATGTCGAGCCGCGCTTGACCTCGACATTGCCGGGCAGCTTGGTCACCAGCGGCAGGTCGGCGCGGCCGATGTCGACATAGACAAGCTGGACCTCGCCGAGCTGCTCGACATAGTCGACCGTCCCTTCGAACAGATAGTCCGCACCGCTGGCAATGATCAGGTCCTCCGGCCGCACGCCAAAGCTCACCGCGGCGCCCTTTGCCGAAGCAGGGGTCGTGATCGGCACGGTTGCCTTGCGCCCGCCGACATGGCTGACGACAGTCGGGTTTCCGGTCCTTTCGATGGTCGCCGGCAGGATGTTCATGGCCGGCGAGCCGATGAACTGGGCAACGAACAGATTGCCGGGCTTCTTGTAGAGATCCATAGGCGTGCCGACCTGCTCGATATGGCCTTCCTTGAGCACAACGATGCGGTCGGCCAGCGTCATCGCCTCGACCTGGTCATGGGTGACGTAGATCATGGTCGTGGCGGGCATCGATTCCTTGAGCTTGGCGATTTCGATGCGGGTGGCGACGCGAAGTGCGGCGTCAAGGTTCGACAGCGGCTCGTCAAACAGGAACACCTTCGGATTGCGCACGATGGCGCGGCCAATGGCGACGCGCTGGCGCTGTCCGCCCGACATCGCCTTGGGCAAGCGGTCGAGATATTTCGTCAACTGCAGGATTTCCGCCGCCTGGCGTACGCGCCGGTCGATCTCGGCCTTGTTCTCTTTGCCGATCTTCATCGAGAACGCCATGTTGTCGTAGACGGTCATGTGGGGGTACAGCGCGTAGGACTGGAACACCATGGCGATGCCCCGCTTCGACGGCGGCACGTCGTTCACGACCTCGCCGGCTATTCTGAGCTCGCCGGAGGTGATTTCCTCGAGCCCGGCGATCGACCTCAGCAATGTCGACTTGCCGCAGCCCGACGGACCGACGAAGACGATGAATTCGCCCGACTTGATATCGAGGTCGATGCCGTGGAGAATGTTCAGATTGCCGTAGGACTTCTTCACTTGTCTTAGCGTGACATCGGCCATTGGTTTGCTCCAGTGATTTGAAATTCAGTCGACGCGCCCGAACCAGGCGCCGTAGCCGCCAAGCTCGATGGAACCGCTGCTTGCCTGCCCCGAAAATCCGTGCCCGGGCAAAGGTTGCAGCGATCGGCTGCCAAGGTCAACCTTGGTTGGCCCGGCTCCCAGATTGAAGACGCAGACGATCTGCTCGTTGCCTGCGCGGCGGGTGAAGGCGACGGTGTCGCCCTCGCTTTCGATGAAGGTGATGTCACCCTTGACAAGCGCCGGGTGGGCACGCCGGAAGGTGAGAAAGCGACGATAGTGCTCAAGCAGCGAATTCTCGTCGCCCTGCTGGACATTGACCGCTTGCGACAGATGCTTGGTCGGCACCGGCAGCCAGGGCTTTGCTGGGGAGAATCCGCCATTCTTGGCGCTGCCGTCCCACACCATCGGCGTGCGGCAGCCGTCGCGGCCTTTGAATTCCGGCCAGAAGCGGATGCCGTAGGGGTCCTGCAAGTCCTCGAAGCGCAGTTCCGCTTCGGCGAGCCCAAGCTCTTCGCCCTGGTAGATGCAGACCGAACCGCGCAATGACATCAAGAGCGCCGAGATGACCTTGAGGTAGGCGGTCGGATCGGCTTCGCCAGCCGCCCAGCGCGAGGCCGGGCGCATCACGTCGTGGTTGGAGAAGGCCCAGCACGACCAGCCGTCGCTGGCGACCTTGCCGAAGGATTCCAGCACCGAGCGGACCTTGGCCGCACTGATCTTTTCCGGCGCCAGGAAGTCGAACGAGTAGCACATGTGCACGCGCTTGCCGCCGGCCGTGTAGGCAGCCACAACGTCCAGTCCGCGCTGCGAATCGCCGACCTCGCCGACCGCCGCGGTCGCCGGATATTCGTCGAGCAGCGCGCGGAAGCGCTCGAGGAAGCCGAGGTTCTCAGGGCGGCTCTTGTCGTAGAGATGGTCCTGATAATTGTAGGGGTTGACCGCGGGTGCGGTCTGGTCGTTGCGCTCTTCCGGCGGCAGCGGCGGATTGTTTTCCAGGCCCTGGCTGTGGAAGTAAAAATTGATGGTGTCGAGCCGAAAACCGTCGACGCCACGCTCCAGCCAGAAGCGGGTGACGTCCAGCAACGCATCCTGGACTTGGCGGTTGTGGAAGTTGAGGTCGGGCTGCTCGGCCAGGAAATTATGCAGGTAATATTGCTGGCGGCTGGTGTCCCATTGCCAGGCCGAGCCGCCGAAGATCGACAGCCAATTATTGGGTGGCGTGCCGTCCGGGCTGGCGTCCGCCCAGACGTACCAGTCGGCCTTCGGGTTGGTGCGGTTCGACCGGCTTTCCTTGAACCATGGGTGGTTGTCGGCGGTGTGCGACAGCACCTCGTCGATCATCACCTTCAAGCCTAGCCTGTGTGCCTCGGCGGTCAGCGCGTCGAAGTCGGCCAGCGTACCGAACATCGGATCGACGTCGCAATAATCGGTGACATCGTAGCCGAAATCCTTCATCGGCGATTTGAAGAACGGCGAAATCCAGATGGCGTCCGCACCGAGTGCCGCAATGTAGGGGAGGCGGCCGATGATCCCCTTGAGGTCGCCGATACCGTCGCCGTTCGAGTCCTGATAGCTGCGCGGGTAGATCTGGTAGATCACAGCACCCCGCCACCAGTCGCGATCGATGGCGAGGTCAGGTTTCGAGCTGGCCTTCAAAGCGGATCGCATCGTTTCAGCCTCCTTTCACCGAGCCGGCAAGCAGCCCGCGGACAAAATAGCGCTGCAGCGAGAAGAAGACGATCAGCGGCACGATTATGGTCACGAAAGCCGATGTCGTCAGAATTTCCCAGTCGCCGCCGCGTGAGCCCAACAGCGCATTGAGCTTGGCGGTTAGCACGATCTGGTCTGCCTCTGTACCCAGGAAAACCATCGCCACCAGCAGATCGTTCCATACCCATAGGAACTGGAAGATGGCAAACGAAGCCAGCACTGGGAAGGACAGCGGCAAGACGATCTTGACGAAGATCTCGAAATCGCTGGCGCCGTCGATACGAGCCGATTCCATGATTTCGCGCGGCAGGCCGGCAATATAGCTGCGCAGCAGGTAGATGGCGAAGGGCAAGCCGAAGCCGGTATGCGCCAGCCAGATGCCGAGATAGGTTTTCGATGGCATGCCGAAGAAAGCGCCGACGCCGTTGTAGAGTTTCAGGAGCGGGATCAGCGACATCTGCAGCGGCACCACCAGCAGGCCGATGATGACGGCGATCAGCAGCGCCCGGCCGGGAAACCGCATCCAGGCCAGAGCGTAGGCGGCAAAGGCAGCGATCAGGATCGGGATGACGGTCGCCGGGATGGTGACGGTCAGCGAATTCATGAACGACCGTCCGATGCCCTCGGAAAACAAGACTGTCTTGTAGTTCTCGGTGGTGAATTTCGGCGGCGCCGACGACGCATAGTAGACGCGCTGGCCGCGATCGCCTTCGAATGCCTTGGGCGACTGCATGACGAAGCTGCCATCTTCATTCAGCTGCAAGATTTCGCCATCGCCGAGATCGGCCGAAGTGCCAGCGGGATATTGCGTTGGCGCCGCCGATTTAACACCGAAGGCGCTGATGTTGCGCTTGGCACCGTCGCCGAAGATGTTGCCCTCGAGAACGAACTTGCCGTCCTTTTCGACTTGCGTCGAGGCGGCCGGCAGTCGGCCGGCTTCGGTCTGAGTGGAACTGGCGAACGAATTCCACCAGCCAGAGGCGATGATCTGGTTCTTGTCGCGCAGCGACGAGACCAGGATGCCGAGCGTCGGTATGGTCCAGATCGCGACGAAGACAAGCACGGCGATATGGACGCCGAAGCGGCTGGCGAAGGAATTTCCGGTCGCAACGGCCATCTCAATGTCCTCCCGTCTCTTTGTTCGCCTGGCGGATGTTCCAGACCATGATCGGAATGACCGCGATCATGATGATGATGGCGATGGTGGCGCCGCGGCCGAAATCGCCGCCGCCACGGAACATCCAGTCGAACATCAAATTGGCCAGGACCTGGCTGTTCCACTGGCCGTTGGTCATGGTCAGCACGATGTCGAACACTTTGAGCACCAGGATGGTGATGGTGGTCCAGACGACGGCGATGGTGCCCCATATCTGCGGCACCATGATCTTCCAGAAGATCTGGAATGGATTGGCGCCGTCTATGACGGCGGCTTCCAGCGTTTCTTCGGGAATGCCGCGCAGGGCGGAAGACAGGATCACCATGGCAAAGCCGGTCTGGATCCAGATCAGGATCACCATCAGGAAGAAATTGTTCCAGAACGGCAGCGATATCCAGACCTGCGGCTGGCCGCCGAAATGCTGGATGACGGCGTTGAGGATGCCGATCTGGGTCTGGCCCTCGCCGCGATACTCGTAGATGAATTTCCAGATTACGCTCGCGCCGACGAAGGAGATCGCCAGCGGCAGGAAGATCAGGCTCTTGGCGATAGTGCCCCACCATATCTTGTCGGTGAGCACGGCGATGATCAGCCCGAGGAAGGTGCAGGCGGCCGGCACCACCGCCAGCCAGACGATGTTGTTGAGGATCGAGTTGCGGAACTCGCGATCTCCGAAGGCCCATTCATAATTGGCCAGGCCGACGAAATTGACGCCGCCGCGATCGAGGAACGACAGCCGCAGCGTCTCGACCACCGGATAGATCAGATAGATGGTCAAGATGATCATCGCCGGACCGACGAACAGCCACGGCCGGACCAGCCCTTGCCGGCGCAGATTGTCGATAGCCGCGGCGCCAGCGACGCCACGCGAGGGAAATATCAGGTCGACCAGTTTGTTGGCGCCCCAGAAATAGGCGACGCAACCGCCGACCCCGACGATGATGACGAATATGGCCGAGAAAATCTGAGCCGCCATGGGTCCCTCCCCCTGCGCATCACTAGCCAAGGCCGAACGGTCAGGGCGGTGAGATGCGCCGATTCAGTTGTTCAGAGCGCCATCGCCAGGCAAGACAGGTCTTCCTCTTTGCTGGGTCGCGCTTCATGCCGGATGTCTGTGTGCTCATGATAGTCGCCGCGGCACGGGCCGCAGGTTGGATCCGGGCCCCCAGGGTCCGGATCCAGTCAGGATCGATAGGTCAAAACGTCCAGCCGAACAATCGGCGGCTTGCCTACTTTATGGCGTCCCAGCTTTTCTGAATGTCGGTGGCGACATCCTGAGCGGACTTGCCGCCGACCAGGTCGATCATGCCGGTCCAGAAGGCGCCGGCGCCGATCTTGCCGGGCATCAGGTCGGAGCCGTCGAAGCGGAAAGTCGAGGCGTTGGCGAGGATGTCGCCCTGCTTCTTCAGCGCGTCGCTGGCATAGGCCTCCTTGTTGACCGACTTGAGCGGCGTCACGAAACCGCCTTCGGCCATCCAGATCTCATGGGCGAGCGGCATCTTCAGGAATTCGATGAAAGCGCGGGCACTCTTGCTGTCTTTCGTGATCATCGCCAGCGTACCGGCACCGAGCACGGGCGTGCCCAGTTCAGGCTTGGAGGCATAGGGCGGGAAGTAGAAGAAGTCCGCGTCCTGGCCAATCTTGGTGCCTTCCGGGAAGAAGGTCGGGATGAACGACGCCTGGTGGTGCAGGTAGCATTTCGGCGGCACTGAGAAGAGGCCCTTCGGGCTGTCGCGGAAATCGGTCGCCGCAACTGCCTTGGCACCGCCATCGACCATCTTGTCGTCGGTCGCGATCTTGCCGAAGATGTCGATGGCGCTGACCACTGCCGGGTCGTTGAACGGGATCTCGTTCTTAACCCATTTGTCGTAGACTTCCGGCGGCTGGGTGCGCAGCATCAGGTCTTCGACCCAGTCGGTCGCCGGCCAGCCGGTGGCGCCGCCGGAGCCGAGGCCGATGCACCACGGTTTGCCACCGTCGGCGATGATCTTCTTTTCGAGATCGGCGAGCTCTTCCTGCGTCTTCGGCACCTTGTAGCCGGCTTCCTCGAAATTGTCCGGCGAGTACCAGACCAGCGATTTCACGTCGGCCTTGTAGGGGAAGGCGAAGAAGCCCGGCTTGCCGTCCTTGTCCTTGAACGTGCCGAGATCGACCCATGACTGGCCGGCGCCGTAATTGTCCTTGACCCATTTGGCGGTGTCGTCGCCGAGCGGCGTCAACAGGCCCTTCGATGCGAGATCCTGGATCAGGCCTGGCTGCGGCAGCACGGCGATGTTCGGCGGGCTGCCGGCCTGCGTGTCGATGACGATCTGCTGTTCGTAATTCTCCGAGGAGGAGTATTTGATCTCGACGCCGGTGGCTTCCGAGAAATAATCGAGAACGCCGCGCACCAGGCCTTCGTCCTCACCGCGCCACGGTCCGAAGATCGACAGCGTCTCACCCTTGAGGTCGACTTTCTTGAGCTCTTCATAGTTCGCCCAGTTGAAGCGCTTGTCCTCACCCGGCTTGAATTTCAGTTCGGCATGCGCGGGCGCGTTCAGGGCGAGCGTGGCAAACGCGGCACCCAGCAAAAGCATTTTCTTCATCGGTATTCCTCCCAGTGGATCATACACACCGGACGGAACCTCCATTCCGCCCGCCGACGCCGCAGGACTGTGACTCAGTCAGAAAGGAACCGCAACCTTTCGAACAGTCTTCCAAAGCGCTTTGGCCTTTTTGATCTCGCCATTGAATCGGCCGGAAGTCAAGAGGCAGCTGGGCTAATCGATTTAAACTGACGCGTTTGCGGCCTGGAAAGTGCGCTGCAACATGCTTTTATGGCAGTGCAGCAGCAATTTTTGTTTCAAACACCTCTGAACCACGCTTATGGTCCGATGTCGAATGGCCCAAGCCCGACGGCACTTGGGTCGATTCAATTTAAAAGCGCTTTGAGGGAGATGGAGAGTTTTCGTGAACCTCAAGCAGCTTGCCCATATGCTGGCACTGTCGCAGACTACGGTAAGCCGCGCGCTGAATGGCTATCCTGAGGTCAACGAGGAAACGCGAAGGCGTGTCATGGACGCCGCCAAGCGCCACGGCTACCGCCCCAATCCCAGCGCGCGCCGGCTGGCGACCGGCAAGACCGGGATGATCGGCTATGTCCTGCCGACCGGTGCATCCGTCGACATCGATCCGCATTTCGTCGAGTTCCTGTCCGGCCTAGGCGATTATGCCCGCTCGCACGAGCTCGATCTGGTGCTGTCGCCGGCCGACGCCGACGATCAGGAGACGACCTACCGGCGCATTGTCGCCAACCGCCAGGTCGACGCCGTCTACATCTCCTCGCCGAGGCCCGCCGACCGGCGCGTGGCGCTGGTCAACACGCTCGGCATACCCTTCATCGTTCATGGCCGCAGTGAAGGCTTCGATTTCGACTATGCCTTTACCGACATCGACAATGAGGGCGCCTTCCGCGAGGCGGCTAGGCTGCTGATCCAGCTCGGCCACCGGCGGCTGGCGCTGATCAATGGCGACAACCGCGAGACCTTTGCCATCCATCGCGAACGCGGCGTGCGCCGGGCGCTGGCCGCGAGCGGACTGGAACTGGACGAACGCCATGTCTGCTCGGTGGTCATGACCGAAGAGAACGGCTATCGCGCCACAAGGCGTTTGCTGGAAGAGGGCGATGCGCCCACCGCGATCGCCTGCTCCAGCCTGATCATGGCGCTGGGCGTCGTGCGTGCGGTGCGCGACCTCGGCTTGAGCATTCCGGGCGATGTGTCGCTGATCGCCCATGACGACGTCTTCCCCTGGCTGCGGCCGGAGAATTTTTCGGTGCCGCTGTCGACGACGCGTTCATCCATCCGCCTCGCCGGCGCCCGCGTCGCCGAGCGGCTGGCGGCCCGGATTTCGGGGCTGGAAGAGGGCGCCCGCGGCGAAGTCTGGCCCGTCGACCTGGTGGTCAGGGGATCGGTCGCCGGCGCGCCTGGCTAGAGGTCGAAAAACGCAATCACTCCGCGCGACCGAGTTGGCCCCACTCCGGTCGTTCGGTCGAATTTGATGCTTTTGCAAAAGCGGCCGATGAGCTCTGACCGCTCGAGGAAGGCAAGCCATTGCCTGCGACCTTCGCGAAGTACCGAAGCTACCTATTGATCATCCGCCTTCTCAATATCTCTAGTCTGGCATCGGCACTTCGAAATTTTCAGATGGCTTTAAAGATGCATCCCTTGACTAATCTTACGCCATCCCCTATATAATTGAGTACCTACTTACTCAATATCGTTGGGCAGAAATATGGCGCGTCCCCTCAGTGAAGAAAAGCGACAGGCGCTGCTGGATGCAGCGGCCGAGTTCGTCGCGCGCCTTGGCACGGGCGCGTCCACGGCCAAGATCGCAAAGGCTGCTGGCGTTTCCGAGGGGACGCTGTTCACCTACTTTCCAACCAAGGACGATCTGCTCAACCAGCTCTTTCTCGAGATCGAGGCCGACCTCACAGAGACGATGCTGGCGCCATATCCGGCCGACGCCTCCGCCAAAGACCTGCTATTCGCGGTTTGGAACCGTCTGATTGACTGGGGACTGGCTCACGCCACAGCGCGCAAGGCCCTTCGCCAGTTGAAGGTGTCGGATCGCGTCACAGCGGAAAGCCGGAACCGGTGCCACGCCATGCAGCGGGATGCGCGGACGATGGTGGAGGAGTGTCTCGCCGGCCATGCGGCGCCTGACAGGATCGCCTTCTACATCGATACCATTCTTTTCGACCTGGCCGACATCAGCAGCAACGCGGTCACAGCCAAACCTCGGGAAAGTGACGCCATCCGGCAGGCCGGGTTCGACCTGTTCTGGAAGGGGTCTGCCGCCTGAATTTTAACCCATAAATGAGTATGTAATTACTCACTCACAAGGAACGAAAATGTCTAATAGCAAGGGTTTCACCGAAGCCGACGTCCCCAAGCAGACGGGAAAAAGCTTCATCGTCACAGGCGCCAACGCGGGCGTCGGGTTCGAAATCGTGCGGGTGCTTGCCGCCAGGGGCGCGCGCGTCCTGCTTGGCTGCCGCGAGCAGACCCGGGCGCAGGATGCCATCGCGCGGATCAAGCGGATCACGCCGAACGCCGATCTCGTCTGGTTGCCGCTCGACCTCGGTGACCTGGACAGCGTTCGCACCGCAGCCGAGATCGCCGCGAAGGAGCCACGGATCGATGCGCTCATCAACAATGCCGGGATCATGAACCCGCCGCTGACGCGCACGAAGCAGGGGTTCGAATCGCAGTTCGGCGTCAATCATCTCGGCGTGTTCGCGCTCACCTCGCTGCTCCTGCCTAAGCTGGCGGAGACGCCGGGAGCGCGGGTGGTCGTAACCTCAAGCGTCGCGCATCTGAAGGCCAAGATCGATTGGGACGACCTCAATGCCGACAAGAGCTACATCAAGACCGATCGCTACGGCGCCAGCAAGCTGGCGAACGCGCTGTTCTTCTTCGAACTGGATCGTCGCCTGCGCGCCTTGAAGTCGCCCGTCACGGCAATCGGCGTTCACCCTGGCATCGCCAGCACAAGTCTTGGCCGTCACATGGGGATTGTCCAGTTCGCGGGCCCGATCGTCGGCCTGTTGCTCAACAGCGCCGACAAGGGCGCCTGGCCGGCACTTCTGGCCGCGACCGGCAAGGTGAAGCCGGGAGGCTATTACGGTCCCACCGGCTTTGGCGGAACCCGCGGTGCAGCCGGCGAAGCAAAGCGAACGCCCCATGCCGAAGATCCAGCGCTCGCGAAGCGACTCTGGGACGTCTCGATCGCCATGACCGGCATCGACCCAGGCTTGCCGGCCGCCTGATCTCATCACGACGTGGCAAGAGCGGTTTATCGACCCACGCGGCGCCCGAGACTGCTTTCCTGTGGAAACGCCGAAAAGCAGACCTTCGGCTTTCACCCAATCTCGGCCATTGGGGCAACCATCTGATTGAGTTTCGACATGCATAAAGCAGAAGCTTCTAAGCGTTAGACCTATTTCTTTGCCGCCTCTGCCGCCTTGATGTCCAGCAGCCCGTAGCCGAAATCATTGTCGCGCCCCTTGGGGCCGAGGTCTCTTGCCGTAGCCCCGAGCGCCTTTTCGATATCGTCGGCCGAGCGATCGGGCGCGGCGTGGATGAGATTGGCAATGGCGCCGCTGACGATCGCCGCCGCGAACGAGGTGCCGGTGACCACATCCGAGCCGGCGCCGCTCGGCGCCACCATCTCGACGCCAGGCGCCGAGATGAAGACATAGGCGCCGCGATTGGCCTGCGGCATCAGCCCGTCCTTGGCGTCGGTGGCAGTCACGGCGATGACGCCGTCGAAAGCGGCCGGATAGCCATAGGGTGCTTTCGGACCGTTATTGCCGGCGGCGGCGACCAGCACCACGCCCAGCGCTCGGGCATTGCGGCAGGCGACGCCGAGCAGGTCGTTCTTCGGCCCGACGAAGCTCATGTTGATGATGCGCACGTCCTGGTCCGCCGCCCAGTCGAGCGCCGCAAGGATCACATCCATGGTCGACTTGCCGCCCTCGAAGGCGCGGGCATGGTAGATCCTGGCACCCGGCGCCATGCCCTCCAGCGCGCCGACACCGGCGATCAGGCCGTCGACCGACGTGCCGTGGTCGCGCTTTTCGATCGGCACGCCCGGCATGGCGTCGAACTGTTCGGCGATGACGCCAGCCAGCGCCGGATTGGTGTCGTCGATGCCGGTGTCGATCACAGCGATGCGGACGTTTTCGCCACTGGCCTGTTTGGAATCAAGCGCGATGCGCTCGAAGGCATAGTTGACGATGCTGGCGGCCTGTTGCAACGAATAGACATGGTTGGGCTCGCGCCGCTGGGTGCGGCCGTCGGCGGCCAGTTGCGCCAGCACGACGCCGACGGGCCGGCCGTCGGGAATCCCAAAACGCACCAGCGTGGTGCCAAGCAGCCGCGACTGGCGCTGCGAGCGCACCTGGAGGCCGAAGGAAGCGGCGATCTGCTGCACGGCCCCGGCATCGCCGTCCACCGTCACCAGCGCCTCGTCCGGCACGAAATCGCCGACCACCGCGCGCGGCGGCTGAACGGCGACGAGATCGGTCGGAGAGACGATCGGGCCGCCAGGCGGAGGGCCGGCCTGACTACCGGCGGGAGGTGTCGCCGAAGCCGGCCGTGGAGTCGGCATCGGTGCCGGGGGCACCACCGGGTTGGGGAACAGGTCGACAATCAGGGCCGGCAAGAACACCGCGCCGGCCTGCGCTGTATCCGTCGCGCTCTTCGCGTCACCCTTGGCGCAGTCGGCTCCTGCCGCATTGGCCCCGTTGCGGCAGTCGATTTTCGTGGGGTCAGGCTTCGCGCTGGTCTGCGCCGACGCAGGCACGGCGGCGATTGTCACCGCCGCCGCAAGCATGGCCGCAAGTCGAATGACCGCCTCAGCCGCCATCAACCGGTTTCCTTCCCTCGATCAAAGTCTCCGTGAAAGGCTGGGCGGCAATAAGGCCGATTTGCCTTGTGTAGTCGGCAGTGGTCGTCGCGGGAATGCCAAGCCGGAAGACGCCGTCGGCGGTCGGCCCGCCGATGATCTTCAGCCCGTTGCTGCCGAGAAAGCCAGAAATATCCGACATCTTCGCATCCGGCTTGAACTTGACCAGGGCGAACGGCATTTTCGCCAGATCGTCTTGCGCGCCGGCTATCTCGAAATCACTGCCCTTGCCGCCCGGCTCGAAAAATGACTGCACCATGACCAGGGCCAGCAGAACTGCGGCCGCGGCCCAGGCGACGCCGACCGGCACCGCCATGAAGCGGCCCCAGGCCTGCGCCAGCCAGGACGATCCTGCCGGCGCTCGCGCCGGTCCGGCCTCGGCATCGAGCGCCCTGGCGAAGCGGCTCAGCGCATCGGCCGGCGGACGGATCGCTTCATTGGCAGCCGCAGTGCCGGAGAATTCGGCTTCCGCCTCGCCAAGGGCGGCAAGTGCCGCCGGATCGCTGGCCAGCCATTCCTCGACGGCTTCCAGGTCCGAGCCCTCCAGCGAGCCGTTCAGGTAGAACGGCAGCAGCATTTCCATTTCGTCGCGGCGCGACATTTTTTCAGCGGCGCTCATGGCCACCCCCTGTCGTAACCGGCGGCCTTGAGGGCCTCACCGAGTTTCTTGCGGGCGTAAAACATGCGGGTCTTGACGGTCGCGACCGGAATGTCGAGCACCTCGCCGATCTCGCTCACCGACTGTCCATGATAATAGGCAAGATCGATCACCACGCGGTGCTCTTCCGGCAAGGCGTCGACGAAGCGCCGCAAGGCGGCAGCCTTGTCTTCCTTCATGGTGACGACTTCCGGCGTGTCGGCACTGTCGGGCACCGCAGCGGCGGCCTCGTCGTCGATCCAGTCTTCCTTCTTCTTGCGCAGCAAGGACAGCGCCTTGAAACGGGCGATGCCGAGCAGCCATGTCGAGACTTCGGAGCGCCCTTCGAAGCCTGGCGCCTGGCGCCACAGCTCGAGGAACACTTCGTTGGCGATATCGTCAGCCATCATTTCCGATCCCGTCTGGCGCGCCACGAAGCGGTAGATCCGCGCGTGGTGACGCATGAACAGGAGCCGCACGGCGGCACGGTCGCCCTTCGCGACCCGGTCGACAAGCGCGCGATCGGTCTCCGTCGCTGCCGTCATGGCCGGTCGAGCCGCCTGGCTCCTGTCTGCTCTGTCGCTGATCGGCCCAAAAAGGTTCATCCTCCGCCAAGGAATTTTTGGGAGGCTAGCCGAAGAGCGAGGCGGTTGCCAGAGCATCCCTTCTGCCCGTCATTTACCGGAGAGGTGAGACGTGGTCCGCGCAGCGGACGAAAAGCCAATTGCTTGGCCCTTCGAACGACGAACGCCGGCAGGCGGGAGGGGGGCGCCAACGTCACGTCCACATCACCCCAAAAAGGACTTCGCCTTCATCGTCGCCGGAACCGGCACGCCGAGACGGCTTAGGATTGTCGGCGCCAGCTGCAACTGGTCGAGCAATGTCTCGGCCTGCGGTCCCTTGCCGGCTCCGAAATAATACAGCGCGAAATCCTGCATCTCGTCGCCATGGCCGCCATGATGGCCGCGGTCGGTCTGGCCGTGATCGGCGGTGACCATGACCTCGTAGCCGGCTTCGATCCAGCGCGGCAAGAAGGCGGCCAGCATGCCGTCCATTGCATAGACGGCATGGTCCATCTCATGGCAGTCATGGCCGAAGCGGTGGCCCATCGAATCCAGCGTGCAGGTGTGCAGGATGCCGTAGTCGATGCCGTGGCGTTTGGTCAGCATGGTCAGCGTCGCGAACAGGTCGACATCGCTCGGCGTCATCTGGTTGCAGCCATTGTAGCCGGTCATGGTGTGGAAGCGGCCATGCGTGATCGGCCCGCTTGGCTCGTCGAATTCCATGTCCTCGATTAGGTCGAACGGAAAGGCCCGGAAGAACTCGGACCAGTAGGAATGGGTCACGGCGCCGGTCTTGCCGCCGGCCTTGCTGACTTCGGAGAAGATGTCGGGCTGCGCGACGCGGAACCGGTTCTCATTGGACAAGATGCCGTGCACCTGGGGCGAAACTCCGGTATGGATCGAGGCATAGCAGCAGGCCGAGGTCGACGGCAGCACGGAACGCATCTTCCAGACCCGCGCCTCGCCCGATTGCACCCAGCCTTCGAGATTGCCCATCAGCCGGCGCCAGTTCCTGTAGGGAACGCCGTCGAGGATGATCAGCAACAGTTTTGTCGCGAGCGCCATGGGCGACTCCGGAAGGCTTTGTCGTTGAAGGATGGTTTCGCGGCTTATGCCACGAATTCCCTAGTTCCCCGCACTGGCCATGCGCCGCCCCTTGATCGCCTTTTCCAGCCAGCCGATCTCCATCTCGGGAACCGAGGAAAGCAGCAGGTCGGTATAGGCGTCGAAAGGCGGCGCCAGCACCTTGCTCTTCGGGCCGTAGCGCACCACCTCGCCGCGGTACATCACCGCGATCGAATCGGCGATCGACTTCACCGTGGCCAGGTCATGAGTGATGAAGAGATAGGCGACGTTCTCCTCCTTCTGCAGTTCGAGCAGCAGTTCGAGGATGCCGTGTGCCACCAGCGGATCGAGTGCCGAGGTCACCTCGTCGCAGATGATCAGCTTCGGCTTGGCGGCAAGTGAGCGGGCGATGCAGACGCGCTGTTTCTGGCCGCCGGAAAGCTCGGCCGGATAGCGGTCGGAGAAGCCTTTGCCCATCTCGATCTTGTCGAGCAGTTCGGCGACGCGTCTGTCGCGCTCGCGGCCGCGTATGCCGAAATAGAATTCGAGCGGCCGGCCGATGATGGTGCCGACGGTCTGACGTGGGTTCATCGCCACGTCGGCCATCTGATAGATCATCTGCAATTGCCGCAGGTCCTCCTTCGGCCGGTCGGCCAGCCGGTTTGCCAGCGGACGCCCGTCGAAGGTGACGGTCCCTTCTTCGGGTGGCAAGAGCCCGGTGATGGCGCGCGCCAGCGTCGACTTGCCGGAACCTGATTCGCCGACGACGGCAAGCGTCTGGCCCGGATAGATGTCGACCGAGACGTTCTTCAGCACCTTGATGTGGCTGCGGCCATAAGCGGCGGTGACGTTCTTCACCGACAGGAACGGCGTCGTGCCGGGCTTCTGTTCGGCGTGTTCGATCTCATGCACCGACACCAGCGCGTTGGTGTACTCCTGGCGCGGCTCCTTGATGATCTGCCTTGTGCCGCCCCATTCGACCAGTCGGCCATGGCGCAACACCATGATCTCGTCGGAGACTTGGGCGACGACGGCAAGGTCGTGCGTGATGTAGAGTGCCGCCACATGGGTGTCGCGAATGGCGTCCTTGATCGCCGCCAGCACGTCGATCTGGGTCGTCACGTCGAGCGCCGTGGTCGGCTCGTCGAAGACGATCAGGTCGGGCTCGGAGCAGAGCGCCATCGCCGTCATCACGCGCTGCAGCTGGCCGCCCGAGACCTGGTGGGGAAAGCGTTCGCCGATGGTTTCGGGGTTCGGCAGGCTGAGCTTCCTGAACAGCGCGACGGCGCGCTTTTCGGCCTCGGCGCGCGTCGCCGTGCCGTGCAGCAGCGTGGCTTCCACAACCTGGTCCATCAGCCTATGCGCCGGGTTGAAGGCCGCCGCCGCCGACTGCGCGACATAGCAGACCTCGCGGCCGCGCAGCTTGCGAAAACCGTCCTTGCCGCCCTTGAGGATGTCGCGGCCGTTCAGGATGACCTCGCCGCCGGTGATGCGCACACCACCGCGCCCATAGCCCATCGACGACAGGCCGATGGTCGACTTGCCGGCGCCGGATTCGCCGATCAGCCCAAGCACCTTGCCCTTCTCGAGCGTCAACGAGACATCGTGCACCAGCACTATATTCTTCGGCGGTTCGCCGGGTGGGAAGACGGTCGCCTCGATGCGCAGATTGCGGATGTCGAGCAGCACGCCGGGTTTCGCTTTGCTCTCTGCCATCACCCGCGTCCTCCCTTCAGGCTTGTCGTCCGGTTGAGCACCCAGTCCGCAACCAGGTTGACCGAAATCGCCAGCATGGCGATCGCTGCCGCCGGAATCAGCGCTGCCCCGATGCCGAAGACGATGCCGTCCTTGTTTTCCTTGACCATGCCGCCCCAGTCGGCGTCAGGCGGTTGCACGCCAAGGCCGAGGAAGGACAGCGTCGACAGGAACAGCACCGCATAGATGAAGCGCAGGCCGAGTTCCGAAACCAGCGGCGACAGTGCGTTGGGCAGGATCTCGCGGAAGATGATCCAGGCGCTGCCTTCGCCGCGCAGCTTCGCCGCCTCCACATAGTCCATGACGTTGATGTCGACGGCGACCGCGCGCGACAGGCGATAGACGCGGGTCGAGTCGAGAATGCCCATGACCAGGATCAGCGTCACCAGGTTGGTCGGCAGCACGGATAGCACGACAAGGCCCATGATCAGCGTCGGGATCGACATCAAGAGATCGACAAGGCGCGACAGCAGCGTATCGAACCAGCCGCCGAACACCGCCGCCGAGAAGCCAAGGATGGCGCCGAGCGAGAACGACAGCGCGGTGGCCAGCACTGCGATGAACAGCGTGATGCGCGCGCCGTAGATCATTCGCGACAGCAGATCGCGGCCGAGATTGTCGGTGCCCAGCCAATGCGCCGCCGACATAGGCTCCCAGACATCGCCGACGATCTCGCCATTGTCATGCGGTGAGATCCAGGGCGCGAAAATAGCCGCCAGAACGAACAGTGCGGTCAGGATTATGCCGACCAGCGCGGGAATGGGGATGCGTTTGATATCGAGCATGCCCGCCCCCTATTTCGGATGTCGGAGACGCGGATTGGCGACGATCGCCGCTATGTCCGCAATGATGTTCAGGCTTATGTAGACAGCGGCGAAGATCAGCCCGACCGCCTGCACCACCGGAACGTCACGTTTGGTGACGTGGTCGACGAGATATTGCCCCATGCCCGGATAGACGAAGATCACCTCGACAACGACGACGCCGACGATCAAATAGGCGAGGTTGAGCATGACGACGTTGATGATCGGCGCGATCGCGTTGGGGAACGCATGCTTGCGGATGACGTTGAAGGCCGACAGGCCCTTCAGTTCCGCCGTTTCGACATAGGCCGACTGCATGACATTGAGGATCGCCGCGCGGGTCATACGCATCATGTGGGCGAGCACGACCAGCGTCAACGCCGTCGCCGGCAGCGTGATCGCCTGCATCCGTTCCCCGAAGGGCATGCCGTCATAGACGGTCGAGATGCCGGGGAAGATCTGCCACTTCACCGCGAAGAAGTAGACGAGCACATAGCCGATGAAGAATTCAGGGAAGGAGGTCGAGGCGAGCGCCAATCCGGAGATCAGCTTGTCGACCCAGCCATTGCGGTAGCGGACCGCGATAAGGCCGAGGATGATCGCCAGCGGTACGGCGACAATCGCCGCCCAGAAGGCTAGGAACAGCGTGTTCCAAAGCCGGCCCTTGATAGATGTCGCGATGTCCTGGCCGCTCGACATGGCCGTACCCAGGTCGCCCGTCATCACTCCGCCGAGCCAGTGGAAATACCTGATATAGGCCGGCTCGTTCAGCCCGAGCTGCTCACGCAGATTGGCTAGCGACTCCGGCGTCGCCGATTGCCCGAGAATGGCTTGCGCGACATCGCCGGGCAGAATCTGCGTGCCGGCGAAGATCAGGACCGAAACGGCCAACAAGAGGAGAATGCCCAGCGCAACGCGCTGGGCAATCAGTTTCAGGATGGGTGAAGACATATCCGCAAAGCCGGGCTCAGGCCTGCAGCCAGCACTTCGCCAAAGCGTAACCGTTCATCAGTTCCTGATGCGGATCGTCGATCCAGCCATCGACCTTGGCTCCGGTCGCGTCGATGAACTGGTTGAACATCGGCAAGATCAGGCCGCCTTCGTCGCGCACCATGACAGCCATATCGTGGTACATCTGCTTGCGCTTGGCCTCATCGAGCTCGGCGCGAGCCGCGAGCACCAGCTTGTCGAAATCGGGGCGCAGGAAACGCGTGTCGTTCCAGTCGGCGGTCGACAGATAGGCGGTCGAATACATCTGGTCCTGCGTCGAGCGGCCGCCCCAATAGGAAGCGCAGAAGGGCTGCTTGTTCCAAACCTCGTTCCAATAGCCGTCACCGGGCTCGCGCTTGAGCTCTATCTTGATGCCGGCCTTGGCCGCGCTCTGCTGGAAGAGCTGGGAAGCGTCGACGGCGCCCGGGAAGGCGACGTCGGAGGTCCTCAGCAACACGGTGCCGTCATGGCCCGACTTCTTGTAATGGAACTTGGCCTTGTCGGGGTCGTACTTGCGCTGCTCGATCTCGGTGAACAGCGGATAGGATGAATTGATTGGGAAGTCGTTGCCCAGCGAGCCGTAGCCGCGCAGCACTTTGTTCAGCATCTCCTCGCGGTCTATCGCCAGCTTCAGCGCCATGCGCAGATCGTTGTTGTCGAACGGCGCCGTGTTGCAATGCATGATGAACACGTAGTGGCCGGGACCGGCGTGATTGCGGATGGTGACGCCCGGCAGACGCTTGATCAGGTCGACGATCTTCGGCTCGACGCGGTTGATCATGTTGACCTGGCCGCCCTGCAGGGCCGCGGTGCGCGCCGTCGCATCGTTGATAACGATGACTTCTATCTGGTCGGCATGGCCCATCTTGTCGCCCTGCCAATAGTTGGCAAAGCGCTCGCCGCCATGGCGCACGCCAGGCTCGTTGGTCTTGACCACGTATGGGCCGGCCGAAATACCGGCATCGGGCTTATCCTTGCCGCCGTTCGGCTGGACGATCAGGTGATAGTCGCTGAGCAGGTAGGGAAGGTCGGCGTTCGCCTCCTTCAGCGTCAGCACCACTTCCTTGCCGCTGGCCTTGATGGTTTCGATGCCCTTCATGTAGCCGAGCGCGCCGGACTTCGACTTTTCGTCCGAATGGCGCTCCAGCGTGGCCGCGACGTCTTCGGCGGTCACGGTCTTGCCGTTGTGGAATTCGACGCCGTCGCGGATCTTCAGCGTCCACACCTTGGCGTCGTCCGAGGAGCCGATCTCCTCGGCGATGCGGTTCTCGAGTTTTCCCTCGGGGGACAGTTCGACGATCATTTCGCCCCAGCACTTACCGAAGGCGAACGGCACCTGCGTCATCATCAGCGCCGGATCGAGGCTGTTGGTGGATTCGCCGCCGACCAGGCCTGCCTTCAGCGTGCCGCCCTTGACGGGACCCGCAGCGCGCGCCGCACTTGAAAGCAGCGAGTTGGCGAAGGGCGCGGTGACGCCGAGCGCTGCCGCTCGGCCGAGAAAATCACGACGGCTCAGTTTGCCCGACGCAACGCGCCGGCTAAGATATTCCAGTTCATTCGACATTTTGAGTTCCTCACTCTGTTGGTTCGACTCTGCGGTCGTTTTTCTTGTTTCTTGTGAGGAGAATAATGACCGCAAGGGAAAGCGGTAAGCAAGACCGAATGCGACATGCCGTGGCGTAAATCGTACGTCGCAATTGGATCAACGAACTCGGCGTTCAAACAAGCGCGCGCGGTATCTTCTCGTCGAAATTGCGCTCGAAAACGAGCTTTTCGCCCTCATAGGCCTCGATTCTGGCGTTGATGATGAAGTTTTGCGCGTCCGATCGCAATTCGGCTGTTGTCTCGGTGCGCACCGACCATTCATTTCGCGACAGGGTCTGCGTCCAATGCGTTTTCCCCGAGGCCGACAGCGGATCGTCGGGATGGATCGTCCAGGTCTCGCGGGCGATGCTGCCAGTGGCAAGGCCGTGATCGAGATCGCGCACCTCGCCGAAATCATCAACGATGGAAAGGGTGACAATTCCGGTCTTCTCGTCGCGATCGACATGGCGCTCGGAATTGGTGGCGCGGATCGTTTCTGTCTCCCAGGGGGAGGCGCCTTCCGGCTCGGCGAACGTTACTTCGTCGCCCGTCGCCAACGGCCGCAGCGGCAGGGAAAGCGTCGCGGTCGACAAGGAGAGTTGGACCGGCTCCGGCGACGGCCAGATCATCGGCCAATAGGCGTTCGAAACGGCAACACGTAGGCGGTGGCCGGTCGGCACGCGGTAGGCGCATTGATCGAGCACGACGCGCGCCGACACCGTTTCACCCGGCACCAGCGCTTCCGGGAATTCGTGCGAATTGCGATGCGTCAGATTGAGTACGCCATAAGAGATCAGCTCGGAGGCACCGTCGGGATGCACGTCGCAAAGCCGGACCGCGACGTTGGCCTGGCGCCGGTCGGACGCCACCCGGATCAGGACTTCCGGCGCGCCGACAATATCGATCGCTTCGGTGAGCAAAGGCTGGTCGAAGCACACCGATAGCGCATCGTCGGCGCGCTGGTCGCCTGGCAGTTCCGGGCCGAAGGTGAACGGAAAATACTCGCCGCCGGCCAGGCCGCAGCTTTGCGGCGAGGCGACGATCGCGGGGTTGCCGCCCTCGGCGATAAGCTCGATCGATTGCGTCTCGATATTGGCCGATGGCCATTGCTGCTCCGCAATCCAGCGGCCCGGTCGCTCGGGATGCCAGCGTGCCGGACGGACGCTGTCCATGACATAGGCGCGGTAGGCGGGGTCGGCCTCGACGCCTGTGTCGATATCCTTCAGCCAGTGGTCCCACCAGCGCAACGCCTCCTGCAGGAAGCCGATGGCGGGCTTGGGCCCGGCGTAATGCGGGTATTTGTGCATCCACGGCCCGATGATGCCCTTGACCGGCGCTTCGATGTTGCTGGCCAGATGCGAAACCGTGTTGCGGTAGCCGTCATGCCAGCCGCCGATCGACAGCACCGCGGCCTTGACGGTGGAAAAGTCCTCGCAGATCGAGCCGCGCTTCCAGTAGGCGTCGCGGTGCTGGTGTCTCAGCCACAGCGGCGCCAGGAAGGGCTGGTTCTCCAGCCGGGTCAGCCACAGATCCCGCCACCTGTTGTCGCCGGCCAGCAGCGGATCCGGCGGCCGTGATGAATAGGAGAGCATGGTCGAAGCCCAGCCGAAATTCTCGATCAAAAGGCAGCCGCCCTTGTAATGGATGTCGTCGGCATAGCGATCGACGGTCGAGCACAGGCTGATCACCGCCTTCAGTGCCGGCGGCTGCTTGGCCGCGACCTGCAGGCAGTTGAAGCCGCCCCAGGAAATGCCCATCATGCCGACATTGCCGTTGCACCAGGGTTGGCTTGCAGCCCAGGCGATGACGTCGCATGCATCCTGCAATTCCTGCTCGGAATACTCGTCGTCCATCAGCCCTTCGGAATCGCCATTGCCACGCATGTCGACGCGGATCGAGGCATAGCCGTGGCCGGCGAAATAGGGATGCGTCAGCTGATCGCGAAAGATGGTGCCGTCGCGCTTGCGGTAGGGCAGGTGCTCGAGAATCGCCGGCACCGGATCGTCGCCGGCATCTTCCGGCATCCACACCCGCGCCGACAGCCGGCAGCCATCCGGCATGACGATGGTCATGTCCGGGAATTCGACGACCTTACGGGGAAATTCGGTGACGGTTTTCATGCGAGCTCTCCAGGATGTCAGTGACGCATGAAACGCGTACGTCACGAAGTCAAACGGGCGACGGCCCGTGTCGCCGACACGACGTTTGACGGGACCGTTCGACTTTCCATCTTGCGTTATCTCACTAATTTATGTATTACGTTTATTCGCTTAGGCTTGATGCATTGAGGACAATCTCGACTGAAGATCGTTTGGGATGAGCCAAAGCGCGTGACGAACCTCGAAAGCCGAGGTTGGACTTTGCCGAACTCGATATCGAGTTTTTTGCGACTTCAACCGTGCTCCCGGCCAAGGCCGGCCGACTCAAGGCGATTGGCGAATTCGGAGAGATCATTCTCGCTGTGATCTTTAAGCCGCTTGGTTCCGAAGCGATTTCGGTAATCTCGATGCCGAAAGGAAAGGTCAATATATGAGCAATCCTAAATCGCATGTTCGACCGCTTACCAATGAGGAGGAAGCGGAAATTCAAAGACAAATTGCCGCTGATCCCGATGATGCGGAGGCGACCGACGAAGAGGTGGCGCAAGCCAAGCCTTTCGCGGAAGTGTTTCCAGAACTTTTCGAGAGTATAAAGCGTTTTCGCGGCCGGCCGACCGTGGAGAAGCCGAAGCAAGTTGTGTCCATCCGCCTGGATCAGGATGTCGTCAGAAAATTCAAGGCCACCGGCAAGGGTTGGCAAGCCAGGATAAATGAAGTGCTGAAGAAAGCGAAAGTTGGCTAGGCATCCGCGTCAATTCAGCGGAATGTCGTTCTCATCCTTGCTCGCCTGGTAGGAACCTGACAACTCGTCATAACGGGCCGAGATATTGCCTATGCGCGTCTCCAGTCGCTGGCGCTCGACCTCGGGCAGCGATCGCACCAGTCGACGGATCGAAAAACTCTTCCAGTAGGCGTTCTCGGCATTGTAACCGCCGGGATCGAGGGTGAAGACCTCTTTCAGGATTTTCAGATCGTGCGGGATGGCGAAAGAGTCGCGCGAATCCTCGTGGCTGAACAGATAGTAGAAATTGTCGAAGCCGGTCCAGGTGATCGCCGACAAGCACAGCGAGCAGGGTTCGTGCGTGGCGATGAAGATGGCGTCTTTCGTATCGACGCGCTCTGCCTTCGGCATTTCGTAGAAGCGCTTCAGGCAGTGCACCTCGCCATGCCAGAGCGGGTTCTCCATCTCGTTGTTGGTTTCGGCCAGCACCAGCGAACGGTCGTCCTTCCTCAGGATTGCCGCGCCGAACAGCTTGTTGCCATGGGCGACACCTTCGGCCGTCTTCGGCACGATGTCGTGCTCGATAACGTCGAGCAGGCGGTCGATCAGCGAAATATCGGTCATTACGGGGTCTCCTGCTGCACATCGCCCAAAGGGGCCCCCGGTTTTGGGGTAGCGACATGCACAAAAAATCAAGGGAGATGGATCTCGTAGGCGTGCGAGAAATGGAATTCCTCGAGATTGGGGCCGTCGCCACCCCGGTCGACGATCAGGAAATCCTGCGCCTCGCCGAGCGGCGTCAGTACGCCATGCCAGAGATTGCGCCGGTAATTGATCCCTTGTCCGGGGGCAGTGATAAAGGCATGCGGCTCTCCCGGTCCCTCATCCCCGTCATGGCAGACAACGACCAGGAACGGGCGTGGCGACAAAGGAATGAAAGCCTGGCTGCCGAACGGGTGGCGCTCGACCATCGTAAGCTTCAAAGGCAATTCGTAGGGCGTGCCGCGCACCATCGAGATCAGCACGCGGGCGTTCGGCCCGGTCGCCTCGGCGGTAGCGAGATCGTGGTAGCGCTCGGCCCTGCCGCCATTGATCGGGTAATGGTTGTCGCCGCCCATGTCGATGACGTCGCCAAATGGGGCAAAGTTCTCGCGGGTCAGCGGCTGCGCGACGATACGGGTCACCGCGCGCGACCGCCAATATCAGCCCCGCCGAGCTTGGCATGGCGGTTGACGTCCTTGTAGAGCAGATAGCGGAATCTGCCTGGACCGCCGGCATAGCAGGCCTGCGGGCAGAAGGCGCGCAGCCACATATAGTCACCGGCCTCGACCTCGACCCAATCCTGATTGAGGCGATAGACCGCCTTGCCTTCCAGCACATAGAGACCGTGCTCCATGACATGGGTCTCGGCGAAGGGAATGACCGCGCCGGGCTCCAGCGTCACGATGGTCATGTGCATGTCGTGGCGCAGATCGGCCGGATCGACGAAACGTGTCGTCGCCCAGCGGCCTTCGGTGCCGGCCATCGGCGTTGGCGCGATCTCCTGCTCATTGGTGAAGAAGGCTTCGGGAGCATCGAGACCGTCGACCACCTCGTAGGCCTTGCGAATCCAATGGAAGCGGACATCGGCCTTGCTTTCGTTGCGAACCGTCCAGCCGCTGGCCGGCGGCAGGAAGGCAAATCCACCGGGCCGCAACACGTGCTTCTTGCCGGCAAGCAGAACCGTCAATTCGCCCTCGACCACGAACAGGGCACCTTCGGCGCCGGCATCGGGTTCCGGCCGGTCGCTGCCGCCGCCGGGCGCGACCTCGACAATGTACTGCGAGAACGTCTCGGCAAAACCGGACAGCGGTCGCGACAAGATCCAGACGCGGGTCTTGTCCCAGAACGGCAGGGCGCTGGTGACGATGTCCTGCATCACGCCCCGGGGGATGACGGCATAGGCCTCGGTGAAGACGGCGCGGCCGGTCAGCAGTTCGCTCTGGCCGGAGTGGCCGCCATGCGGTGCGTAATAGGTTCGCTCGGGCATCCTGATCGTATCCATGGGTTCAAACCTATTGCGGAAGCATGTCCTTGAGGCGGAGCAGCGCGATGCGCTCGACCTGTTTGCAGGCGGTCTCGAATTCGACGCCGCGGCTGTTGCCGATGCGCGTCTCGAATTCGGCGAGGATTTCCTCCTTGGTCTTGCCCTTCACCGCGATGATGAAGGGGAAGCCGAAGGTGGTGACGTAGGCGGCGTTGAGCTTGGAGAACAGCTCGCGCTCCTTGTCCGTCAGCGCGTCCAGCCCTGCAGAGGCCTGTTCCCTGGTTGACTCCGCCGTCAGCCGTTTGGCCTTGGCCAGCTTGCCGGCAAGGTCGGGATGGGCATTGAGCACGGAAAGCCGATCGGTCTCGCTGGCGGAGCGGAAGATACGGCAGAGCGCATTGTGCAGGCCACCGGCCGTGTCATGCGCCGGGCCCAGTTCCAGCTCGTGGGCGCGTTCTGCGATCCAGGGCGAATGCTCGAACACGCCACCGAACGTATGGACGAAGGTCTCGAATTCCATCTTGGATGGCCTGAGTGCCGCCGGCTTGTAGGGATGGTTCTCCTGCCAGTGCTTGGCGATATCGATGCGCCGCGCCAGCCAGACCTTGTCATGCGATTTGACATAATCGACGAAGCGCTTCAGCGCCGCCACCCGCCCCGGACGCCCGACGAGGCGGCAATGCAGGCCGATGTTCATCATGCGCGGCCGGCCGGCCTTGCCTTCAGCGTAGAGCGTGTCGAAGCTGTCCTTGAGATAGGCAAAGAACTGGTCGCCCGAATTGAACCCTTGCGGCGTCGCGAAGCGCATGTCGTTGGCGTCAAGCGTATAGGGGATGATGAGCTGCGTGCCGCCTGCATGCTCGAACCAGTAGGGCAGTTCGTCGTCATAGGTGTCCGACACGTAGTCGAAGCCACCCTCTTCCGCCACAATCCGCACCGTGTTGACCGATGTGCGGCCCGTGTACCAGCCGGTCGGTCGTTGCCCGGTCACCTCATAGTGCAGGCGGATCGCTGCTTCGAGGTCGCGACGCTCATCTTCGGCGCTGTGGTCGCGGTAGTCGATCCATTTCAGCCCGTGCGAGGCAATTTCCCAGCCGGCTTCCTGCATGGCCGTGACCTGGTCGGGCGAACGGGCGAGTGCGGTGGCGACACCGTAGCAGGTGATCGGTACCTCAGCCTCCGTGAACAGTCGGAGCAGCCGCCAGAAGCCGGCGCGAGCTCCATATTCATAGATTGATTCCATGTTCCAGTGACGCTGGCCCACCCAGGGCGCCGCGCCGACGATTTCCGACAGGAAGGCTTCCGACGCCTTGTCGCCATGCAGCACGCAGTTCTCGCCACCCTCTTCGTAGTTGACGACGAACTGCACGGCGACATGCGCACCATCAGGCCATTTCGGATCCGGCGGATTGGCCCCGTAGCCGCGCATGTCTCTGGTGTACCGCATCGTCCCTCCTGCCGGGCATGGCCCGAAGTGTGGTGAGAATATCGAAAGGGCTGCCTGGGCATTCCCCCGAAAATTTTTGAAAGTGTTTTTGTCGCACTCCGCTCGACCGGGACTTATGCATCGCCTTTAATTGGCGCACAATTCACTGTTGATACTCGATCGTACCGGGCCAAACTCGCTCGTACCGAAAATGGGAGGCGGCCAATGGCAGAAACGTCGAAAGCCGATGGCGGGCGTCTGACGACCCATGTCCTCGACACGGCGACCGGCAAGCCGGCGGCGGGACTGTCGATCGCGCTCTACCATCTCCATGGCGACACACGGACACATTTGAAGACTGTCATCACCAATGCCGACGGCCGTTGCGACGCCCCCCTGCTTGCCGGCGCGGAGTTCCGCACCGGCGAATACGAACTGGTCTTTGCCGCGGGCGACTATTTGCGCCAGCAGGGGCTGAGCCTGCCGAAGCCCGCCTTTCTCGATGTGATCCCGATCCGCTTCGGCATGGCCGAGCCGGTGCACTACCATGTACCGCTGCTCGTCTCGCCCTATGGTTATTCGACCTACAGAGGGAGCTGAGGCATGGTCAACATCCGAAACGAAATACGCTTCATCCTCAATGGCAGGGATGTCGTGCTTTCGACGGTGGCGCCCGATGCAACCTTGCTCGACTGGCTGCGGCTCGACCGCTCGCTGCGCGGCACCAAGGAAGGCTGCGCCGAAGGCGATTGTGGGGCCTGCACGGTGTTGGTCGGCAAACTATCCGCTGGTGGATTGGTCTACGAAACCGTCAATGCCTGCATACGCTTCCTCGGCTCGCTGGACGGCACCCATGTCGTGACCGTCGAGCATTTGCGCGGGTCACCCGGGCAGTTGCACCCGGTGCAGCAGGCGATGGTCGATTTCCACGGTTCGCAATGCGGCTTCTGCACGCCGGGTTTCGTCATGTCGCTCTATGGCCTGTGGATGAGATCATCAGATCCGTCAAACGCGGCAATCGAAAAGGCGTTGCAGGGCAACCTCTGCCGTTGCACCGGCTACGAGGCGATCATACGCGCGGCGCATGCCATCTCCAGCTACGGCAAGGTGGTGAAGGACCCGCTCGCCGCCGAGCGCAAGGCGATCACCGCAAGGCTCGAGGCCATGCATGACGGTGCGAGGGTCGAGATCGGCGCGGGCAAGGCACGGCTTGTCGTGCCGGCCAATGTCGACGATTTCGCCGCTGTGCTAGACGAGGAGCCCGGCGCCACCATTGTTGCCGGCTCGACCGATGTCGGCCTGTGGGTGACCAAGCACATGCGCGAAATTTCGCCGGCCATTTTCATCGGCAATCTCGACGGGCTTTGCACAATCTCGGAAGACAATGGCGTCATTTCGATCGGTGCCGGCGTCACCTACACCGAAGCATTCTCGACGCTCGCCAGACGCATCCCGGCGCTGGGACCGCTGTTCGACCGCATCGGTGGCGAGCAGGTGCGCAACATGGGCACTATCGGCGGCAACATCGCCAACGGCTCGCCGATCGGCGACACACCACCGCCCTTGATCGCTCTCGGCGCGCGGCTGACGCTGCGCAAGGGCAAGAAGCGGCGCACGATCCCGCTGGAAACCTTCTTCATTGCTTATGGCAAGCAGGACCGGCAGCCGGGCGAGTTCGTCGAGGCCGTGCATGTGCCGGTTCCTGCCAAGGGCACAAAATTCGCCGTCCACAAGATCACCAAGCGCCGCGACGAGGACATCACGGCAGCCCTCGGCGCTTTCTTCCTGACGCTGGCCGGGGATGGCACGGTCGCGGATGTGCGCATCGCCTATGGCGGCATGGCGGCGACGCCGAAGCGTGCGTCTTCTGTGGAAAAAGCACTGCTTGGCAAGCCGTGGACCGAACAGACGGTGGAAGTGGCGATGGCCGGATATGCCGAGGATTTCACGCCGCTGACCGATATGCGGGCGAGCGCAGAATACCGGGCGCTGGCGGCGAAGAACCTGCTGTTGCGCTTCTTTGCAGAGACGAGCGGCACCAAGTCGCCGGTCCAGGTTTCGAGGCACGAGGCGGCATGATGAACAAGCACGCAGCGCCCAACCCTAGGGCTGAAAAGATTGCCGGTGGCGTCGCCACCGATCAGCGCCATGATTCCGCGCACAAGCATGTCGCCGGCACCGCCGTCTACATTGACGACATGCCGGAACCAGCCGGTACGCTGCATGGTTGCCTGGGGCTTTCGGCTGCAACACATGCCACCATCATCAGCATGGATCTCTCGGCGGTGCGTGCGGCGCCCGGCGTTGTCGACGTGCTGACGGCCAAGGATGTGCCGGGCGAAAACGACATCTCGCCGACCGGCCGCCACGACGAGCCGGTGCTAGCCGACGGCAAGGTGCAATTCTACGGCCAGCCGATTTTCTGCGTCATTGCGGAGACGCGCGAGCAGGCGCGCCGCGCCACCAGGTTGGCCAAGGTCGAATACAAGGAGCTGCCTTTCGTCACCGACGTCGGCGCGCTCGATCCGAAGAAGGACAAGCTCGTCACGCCGCCGCTGACCCTGAAGCGTGGCGATGCCGCTAAAGCGATCGAAAAGGCGCCGCGCCAGCTCAAAGGGCAGATGCGCATCGGCGGCCAGGAGCATTTCTATCTCGAAGGCCACATTGCGATGGCCATTCCCGGCGAGGACCAGGACGTCACCATCTATTCCTCGACCCAGCATCCGAGCGAAATCCAGCACATGGTCAGCCACGCGCTCGGCGTGCCGAGCAACGCCGTTACGGTCGAAATCCGCCGCATGGGCGGCGGCTTCGGCGGCAAGGAGACGCAAGGCAACCAGTTTGCGGCATTGGCCGCGATCGCCGCGAAGAAGCACCATCGCGCCGTGAAGATCCGGCCCGACCGCGACGACGACATGATCGCCACCGGCAAGCGTCACGATTTCCTGGTCGACTATGAGGTCGGCTTCGACAATGAGGGCAACATCCTCGGTGTCGATTTCATGTTCGCGGCGCGTTGCGGCTTTTCGTCGGACCTTTCCGGCCCGGTGACCGATCGCGCGCTGTTCCACTGCGACAACACCTATTTCTGGCCGGCGGTGCATGCGCAGTCGGCGCCGCTCTACACCAACACCGTGTCGAACACTGCCTTCCGTGGTTTCGGCGGCCCGCAAGGCATGGTTGGCGCCGAGCGCGTCATCGACGAGGTGGCTTTTGCCGTCGGTAAGGACCCGCTCGAAATCCGCAAGAAGAATTTCTACGGCACATCAGACCGCAACGTCACGCCCTACCACCAGACGGTCGAGGACAACATCATCCAGCGCATCGTCGCCGAACTGGAGGAGAGCGCCAGCTATGCGCGGCGGCGGCGCGAAATATCGGCCTTCAACGCCAATAGCCGCTTCATCAAACGCGGCCTGGCGTTGACGCCGGTCAAGTTCGGCATTTCCTTCACTGCCACCCACTACAATCAGGCTGGCGCGCTGGTGCATGTCTACACCGACGGTTCGGTGCATCTGAACCATGGCGGCACTGAGATGGGGCAGGGCCTCTACGTCAAAGTGGCGCAAGTGGTGGCGGAAGAGTTCCAGATCGACCTCGACCAGGTAAAGATCACCGCGACGACGACCGGCAAGGTGCCGAACACCTCGGCCACGGCGGCGTCGTCTGGTTCCGACCTCAACGGCATGGCGGCGCGGAATGGCGCTCGCCAGATCAAGGATCGGCTGACCGATTTCGCCGCCGAAAAATATCAGGTACCGCGCGACCAGGTGCTGTTCCTGCCCAACCGGGTGCGCGTCGGCAACCAGGAGATCGCCTTCGCCGACCTCGTCAAGCAGGCCTATATGGCGCGCATCCAGCTTTCGGCGGCGGGGTTCTACAAGACGCCGAAAATCCACTGGAACCGCGACAAGGGCGAGGGCCGCCCCTTTTACTACTTCGCCTATGGCGCCTCGTGCTCGGAGGTCTCGGTCGACACGCTGACCGGTGAATACGTGGTCGAGCGCACCGACATTCTGCATGACTGTGGCCGGTCGCTGAACCGGGCCATCGACATCGGCCAGATCGAGGGCGGCTTCATCCAGGGCATGGGCTGGCTGACGACGGAAGAACTGTGGTGGGACGACAAAGGCCGGCTGCGCACCCATGCGCCGTCGACCTACAAGATTCCGCTCGCCTCCGATCGGCCGAAGATTTTCAACGTCACCCTGGCCGACTGGCCGGAAGCGGGTGAGCCGACCATCCACCGCTCCAAGGCGGTCGGCGAGCCGCCGTTCCCGCTCGGCATGTCGGTGCTGCACGCCCTGTCGGATGCGGTGGCGAGCGTCGCCGACAACAGGATCTGTCCGCGCCTCGACGCGCCGGCGACCCCGGAGCGGGTTCTAATGGCGATCGAGCGGCTTAAGACCGAGGCAAAGACCGGCGCTTGAATCCGGCAAAAACGTGCAATTCGGACCGAAAAACCCTATATTTCTCTATCGGGAATACAAGATATGAACTCGGAAATGCAAAGTCTGAAAGACTTCCTTGCTGGTCAGGGCCGCATCGCTTTGGTCGAGGTCGCCGGCACGAAAGGGTCGACGCCACGCGAGAAGGGCGCGCTCATGCTCGTCTCGCAATCGGCAATCCTGGGCACGATCGGCGGCGGTCAGCTCGAATACATGGCCATCGACAAGGCCCGGCAGATGCTTTTCTCCCCCCTCGAGGGGGAGATGGCTGCGAAGCGGCCAGAGGGGGTCGGCAGAGGCAGCGCGCGACCTAAGACAATGTCGAGCACTGCCGCGGCGACCCCACCCGACGGCTTCGCCGCCACCCTCCCCTCAAGGGGGAGGGATATTCGCGCCACGCTCGACGTGCCCTTAGGCCCCGAGATCGGCCAATGCTGCGGTGGGCGCGTCGAAGTGCTGATCCGGCTGGTCGATGCGGCGCTCGCTGCCGAGTTGGTTGCGACTGCGGAAGCCGAGGAGGCACAGCTGCCGCATGTCTATATCTTCGGCGGCGGTCATGTCGGCCAGGCGCTGGCCTCGGCGATTTCACTTCTTCCCGTGCATGGCATCGTCATCGAGACACGGGCCGAGGCGCTGGAAGGCATGCCGGAAACCGTCGAGACCCGGCTGACGCCGATACCGGAAGCTACGGTGCGCGATGCTCCTGCGGGGGCCGCCTTCGCCATCCTCACCCACGACCACGCGCTGGATTTCCTGATCGTGGCCGAAGCGCTGAAACGCGGCGACGCCGCCTATGTCGGCATGATCGGGTCGAAGACCAAGAAAGCGACGTTCAAGAACTGGTTCCTGAAATCGGCGGATGGCAGCGAGGCGGAATTTGCCCGCCTCATTTCGCCGATCGGCGGCGACGCCGTCAAGGACAAGCGGCCGCAAGTCATCGCGGCGCTTGCGGCGGCCGAGATCATGACGGCGCTGGTCATGCACGCCTCATCATCCAATGTCAGCTATCAGGTTTCGCACGACAAGGTGATTGCCGGCTAAGCTTGCGCCTCCACGCATTTCATGCAGGTCGCTTCAGCCCCAGATGGTCGCGCAGTGTGCGACCCTCATAGTCGGTGCGGAACAGGCCGCGCCGCTGCAGTTCCGGCACGACCAGCGTCGCAAAGGCATCGAGCTCTCCGGGGAAATACGAGGGCATGACGTTGAAGCCATCGGCCGCACCGCCCTCGAACCGTGCCTGCAACTCGTCGGCGATTTGGGCGGCTGTGCCGACGATGCGCCAATGGCCGCGGGCGCCGGCGAAATGGCGGGCAAGCTGGCGGATGGAAAGGTTGTCGCGGCGAGACTGCTCGATCACCAGTGCCTGCCGGCTCTTCATCCCCTCGCTCTCGGGCAGCTGCGGTAGCGGCCCGTCGATCGGATAGCGCCACAGATCGGAGATGCTGAGATAGCTGGAGAGCAGCGCCACGCCGACATCGTCGGGGATCAGCTCCTGCAATTCTGCGTATTTCTCCTGGGCCTCTGCATCGGTCTCCGCCACCACTGGCGCTACACCGGGCATGATCTTGATGTCGTCCGGCTCACGCTCATAGGCCGCCATGCGCCGCTTGAGATCGTCATAAAAGGCCCTCGCTTCCTCGAAGGTCTGCGCTGCGGTGAACACCACGTCTGCGGTGCGGGCGGCGAGGTCGCGGCCGACTTCAGAGGCGCCGGCCTGGACCATGACCGGCGCGCCCTGCGGCGAACGCGGCAGGTCGAGCGGATCCCGCACCGAGAAGCTTTGGCCGGCATGACGGGAAGCTTCATCGAGCTTGCCATGCCAAAGCCCGGCGACCACTTCGGCGAACTCACGCGCCCGTTCGTAGCGGTCGGCATGGGGTTTGAGGCCCGTCGAACCGAAATTGGCTGCTTCGATGGGACTGGCCGAGGTGACCAGATTCCAGCCGGCCCGGCCGCCACTTAGATGGTCGAGCGACAGAAAGGCCCTCGCCAGCCCGTATGGCTCGTTGTAGCTGGTCGACGCGGTCGAGACGAGGCCGATGCGGCTGGTCTGGGCGGCTAGCGCCGACAGCAGGCTGATCGGCTCGAAACCGATCGAGCGCGACGTTTGGCTGGCGATGTCGATATTTGCTTCGCGCAGGCCGGCAGCGTCCTCGCAGAACACCATGTCGAACTTCGCCGCCTCCGCCGTACGTGCCAGCTGGATGTAATGATCGATGTCGATTCCGGCGGTCACGTGGGCCTTGGGGTGGCGCCAGGCGGCGATGTGGTGCCCTGTCGCCCACAGGAAGGCGCCTAGCTTCATTTGGCGAGCGGTCATTGGTCACCTCCGCCGGCAAGCCCCAGATGCGAGCGCAAGGTTGCGCCGCGATAGCTCTGTCGAAAAAGGCCGCGCCGTCGCAAAGCCGGCAAGACCAGATCGAAGAAATCGTCGAGCGCGGAAAGCTGTGCCGGCATCTGGATGTTGAACCCGTCGCAGCTTGTTGCGCGGAATTCTTCTTCCAATCTGTCGATGACGGCAGCCGGCTTACTATCGGCGATAGACGCGACGTTCCTCAGCGCCTTCACGGCATCCGGGTCGCGTCCGCAGGCGGCAACACGGCACCTCAGTTCGTAATAGTGTGCTTTCGCACTCTCGATCGGTCCGTCGCCCAGCAGGATCACATCGGCGGCGCGAGCGACAATATCCAGATCGGGCTCCGACAGATCCGACAAGACAAGCACCGGCGTGTCCTGCGGCGACCGCGCGACGTTCAGCGGTCCGCGCACGGAGAAGAACTCGCCCTCGTGGTCGAGAAAGTGCATCTTTTCGGGGTCGTGAAAGCGGCCTCCGCTTTGGTCGAACAGCAGTGCGTCCGCATCCCAGCCCTGCCACAGGCCCTGAACGATGCCGATATATTCCTGCGTGCGACGGCGAAGATCGTCGCCGGAAAAGCCTTCGGGCCGGCTGAAATTGGCGGCCTCGCGTGGCGCTTGCGTCATGGTCGCGTTCCAGCCGGCTCGGCCATGGCTGATGATGTCGAGCGAGGCAAAACGGCGCGCCAGATTGTAGGGCTGGTGGGCAATTGTCGAGGCTGCGGCTACCAGCCCGATCCTGCTCGTCACTGTCGCCAGTGCGGCGATGAGCGTCGTCGCTTCGAAGGGACTGCTGGACGGCTCGCCGCTCGCCAATGAGTCGGAGATAACGACCATGTCGATACCTGCCGCCTCGGCCTTTCGCACGAAGCCGGCTATCTCACTGAATGTCGGGCCGGTCTGCCCTGCGGTGGAAGCGATGTTGAGCGAAACGGCGAGATGCATTCTGCTGTCCATTTGGCTATCAGCGATAGCGTGCAGCCATCCGGCTACCAACCTAGGCTGGCTTTCGCCCAGGGCAACTGCCCCGGATGGGCCACGAGGCCATCACTTGCCGGCCAGGAGATCGTTGATCAGCCGCTGGCAGCGTTCGGCCATGAAGTCGAGCAGGAGCCGCACTTTTGGATCCTGCAGCTTCTTGTGCGGATAAACGGCTGCGAACTGCACCGGCGTCGGCGGCGTGTTGCTCAGGATTACTTTCAGGCGCTGGTCGCGGATAAACGGCTCGACCTCGAAGCGCGGCTTGTTGATAATGCCGCGCCCCGACAGCGCCCAGCTGGTCAGCACGTCGCCATCGTCGGTATCGTAGGGCCCGTGCACTTCGAATTTCTGCGGGCCTGCGGGTGTCTGCAGCGTCCACACATATTCGCGCGCGCCGGAGTAGCGCAGCATCAGGCAGTCGTGTTTCTTGCCGATCAGCTCCTGTGGCTCCAACGGTTCGCCGCGCGCCTCTAGGTATTTCGGCGCCGCCACCAGCACGCGCTCGCATTCCATGATGCCACGCATTCTGAGGCTGGAATCCTCGATGATGCCGAGCCGGAAGGCGACGTCGATGCCCTCCTTCATGATGTCGACATTGTGGTCCGAAAGCCTGAGCCGCACCTCGATATCAGGGTATTTGTCGTGGAAATCGGGTATGCCCGAAGCCACCAGCCGGCGGCCGAGACCCAAAGGTGCCGTGACACGGATGGTACCGCGGGGCTGGCCGGAAAGGGCCGAGACAGCCGCTTCGGCCTCGGTGATCGCCTCCAGCACCTGCTTGGCACCTGAATAAAAAACCGTGCCGTGTTCGGTCGGCATCAATTGCCGCGTGGTGCGGTTGAAAAGCCGCACGCCAAGATGTTTCTCCAACTCCTTGATGCGGTTGGAGGCCACCGCCGGCGAAATGCGCATGTCGCGCCCGGCGGCCGACAGATTGCCGAGTTCGACGACGCGGACGAAGACGGCGATGTTGTCGAGATAGGCCATGCGGAGCACTTTCGCCGGTTTGCAGCGATAAGCCTAGTATTTTCCATTTTTTTTTGAAAGTCATCGTGCACCTCGCCCCTTTTCGTTTGCGCTCCAGCCCGTAAAGTCACCCAATCGGCAGGGACGACTTCAATGATGGATTTCGCGATTTTCTGGGACTGGCTGAGCTTCGCCGTGCGCTGGCTGCATGTCATCACCGGCATCGCCTGGATCGGCTCGTCGTTCTACTTCGTCGCGCTCGATCTCGGCCTGCGCCAGCGGCCGGGCATGCCTGCCGGTGCCTTCGGCGAGGAATGGCAGGTGCATGGCGGCGGCTTCTACCACATCCAGAAATACCTTGTGGCGCCGGCCGAGATGCCCGAGCACCTGACCTGGTTCAAATGGGAATCCTACGCCACCTGGCTGTCCGGTTTCGCCATGCTGTGCGTCGTCTATTATGCCGGAGCTGATCTGTTCCTGATCGATCCCAACGTGCTGCCGATGTCAGTGCCGGTCGGTATCCTGCTGTCGCTGGCAACCATCGGCGTCGGCTGGGTGGTCTATGATCTCCTGTGCCGCTCGCCGCTTGGCAAGAGCGACACCGGCCTGATGCTGGTGCTCTACTGCGTGCTGGTGTTCATCGCCTGGGGGCTGACGCATTTGTTCACCGGCCGCGCCGCCTTCCTGCATCTGGGCGCCATCACCGCGACGATCATGTCGGCCAATGTCTTCATGGTCATCATCCCCAACCAGAAGATCGTCGTCGCCGACCTCATCGCAGGCCGCAAGCCCGACCCTAAATACGGCAAGATCGCCAAGCAGCGTTCGCTCCACAACAATTATCTGACGCTGCCGGTGCTGTTCCTGATGCTGTCGAACCACTATCCCCTGGCGTTCGGCACTGAGTTCAACTGGGTCATCGCCTCGCTGGTGTTCATCATCGGCGTGCTGATCCGGCACTATTTCAACAGCGTCCATGCCCGCAAGGGCAACCCGACCTGGACCTGGATGGCAGCACTTGTCCTGTTCATCATCATCATCTGGCTGTCGACCGTGCCGAAGGTGCTGACCGGCGAACCCAGGCAATCGGCCGCCGCGCAGGTCTATGTCGCTTCGGTGCATTTCCCGGCCGTGCGCGACACCGTGCTCGGCCGCTGCTCGATGTGCCATGCGGCGGAGCCGGCCTACGAGGGCATCTATCATGCGCCGAAGGGCGTGATGCTGGATAACGATGCGGATATCGCCAACCACGCCCGTGAGATCTATCTTCAGGCCGGCCGCAGCCACGCCATGCCGCCCGCCAACGTTAGCCAGATCACCGACAAGGAACGCGCGCTGCTGGTGGCCTGGTTCGAAGGCGCAGGGAAATAGCATGATTTCGACACTTCTGCGTGGCCGCACGCTGTCCTTCGAGCGCTGGCCGCAAACCATCGACGACCACTCCGCCTGGCGCTACGAGGAGGATGGCGGTCTGCTGATCCGCGACGGCAGGATCGTTGCCACCGGTGCCTATGCCGAAGTTGAAAAGCAGGCTGGCGAAGCGGTGAAAAAAATAGATCATCGGCCGCATCTGCTGCTGCCGGGCTTCATCGACGCGCATGCGCATTTTCCGCAGATGCAGATCATCGCTTCCTATGGCGCAGAACTGCTCGACTGGCTGAACACCTACACTTTTCCGGAAGAAACGAAGTTCTCCAACGCCCAGCACGGCCGGCGCATAGCGCGGCTATTCCTCGACGAGGTGGTGCGCCACGGCACCACGACGGTCGCCGCCTACTGCTCGGTGCATAAGGCTTCTGCCGAAGCCTTCTTTGCAGAGTCGCATGACCGCAACATGCTCAACATAGCCGGCAAGGTTATGATGGACCGCAATGCGCCAGACGGCGTGCTCGACACTCCGCAATCCGGCTACGACGACACAAAGGCGCTGATCGCCGAGTGGCACGGCAAGGGACGGCAGCTTTATGCCATCACGCCGCGCTTCGCCATCACCTCGTCGCCGGAGCAGATGGAGATGGCCGGCGCGCTGTGCCGGGAATACCCCGACCTGCACATGCAGACGCACCTGTCGGAAAATCATGCCGAGATCGCCTTCACGAAAGAACTCTATCCGTGGTCGCGCGACTACACCGACGTCTACGAGCACTATGGGCTGTTGGGGAAAAAAAGCCTGTTCGGCCATTGCATCCATTTGTCGGAGCGCGAGGCGGACGCGCTTTCGGCCTCGGGTTCGGTGGCGGTGTTCTGTCCGACCTCGAACCTGTTCCTTGGTTCCGGCCTGTTCGACTATCAGCGCTTTCGCCGCCGCGACAGGCCGATCCGTATCGCCGCCGCCACCGATGTCGGCGGGGGCACCAACTATTCCATGCTGCGCACCATGGACGAGGGCTACAAGGTGATCGCGCTGAACGGCGAGAAGCTGAACCCATTCCAATCCTTCTGGCAGCTGACGCGCGGCAATGCCGAAGCGCTGTCGGTGGCGGAAAAGATCGGCACGCTGGACGCAGGAACCGACGCCGACATCGTCGTCCTGGATGCCAGGGCGACGCCGGCGATGCGGCTCAGGATGGAAACGGTCGAGACGTTGGCGCAGGAATTGTTCCTTCTGCAAACGCTAGGCGACGACCGCGCCGTACGCGAGGTCTACGTCGCCGGACGGGCCGCCAAGAACGATATGATCGCGGGGTAAGACCCCCTCACCCGGATTGCCAACCGAATTGCAAAGGGAATTCGGGGCAATCCGACCTCTCCCCGAGGGGAGAGGAGGAAGCCGAGGCCGTGCTCGTCTCTTCTCCCCTCGGGGAGAAGGTGGCCGCGAAGCGGCCGGATGAGGGGGCTGCCGCGACGCGCGCTTGACCGGGCGGAGCTTGTCGTACAAACGACGTGTGACGATTTTCGGAGAGAGAAAATGGCCGTTGCTGACGACATCGCTCTGATCAAGAGACAGGAAGAGACCCTTGTCTTCTCCGTCTTCGACGAGGCCGTGGCGTTCAAGATCGGCTCGGCCATCCGCAAACGGGCTTTGGCCGAGAACCTGCCTGTCATCGTCGAGATCAGGACCTTCGACCGGCCGCTGTTCTATGCCGCGATGCCCGGCTCGAACGCATCCAATCCCGATTGGGCGCGTCGCAAGATCAATGTCGTCAGGCGATTCCTGAAAAGCACCTACCGCATGGTGCTGGAACAGCAGCGCCCCGACCGCACCTTCAAGATCGGTGAGGGCCTCGACATTTCGGACTATGTGCTGGCCGGCGGTGGTTTTCCGGTGACCGTCAAGGGCGCCGGCGTCATCGGTGTGATCGCCGTCTCCGGACTGCCGGAGCGCCAGGATCACGGCGTCGTGGTCGATGCCCTGTGCGATCATTTGGGCGTCGACAAGCGCGGGCTGGCATTGCCTCGGGAAGCCGAATGACCGTGCTCGACCCCAAATCGTTCCTTACCTCGATCTTCAACGCGGCCGTCGCCGCCGCCGATCCGGAACGAACCATCCGGGGTCACTTGCCGGCCAGGCCCAGGGGTCGCACCATCGTCATTGGCGCGGGAAAAGGCTCGGCCCAGATGGCGGCGGCGTTCGAGAAAATGTGGAACGGTCCGATCGAAGGGCTGGTCGTCACCCGCTACGGCTACGGCGCGAAATGCGAGCGTATCGAGATCATCGAGGCCGCGCATCCGGTGCCGGATGCAGCCGGGCTTGAAGCCTCGCGCCGCCTGCTCGCCAAGGTCCAGGGGTTGACGGCGGACGACCTGGTCGTGGCGCTGATTTCGGGCGGCGGCTCGGCGCTCCTGCCGTCGCCGGCCGCCACCCTGACGCTGGCCGACGAGATCGCCGTCAACGAGGCGCTGCTCGCCTCCGGCGCGCCGATCGCAGCGATGAACACCATCCGCAAGCACCTTTCGACCATCAAGGGTGGCAGGCTGGCCGCCGCGGCGTATCCGGCCAAGGTGGTGTCGCTGGTCGTTTCCGATATTCCCGGCGACGACCCGGCGCTGGTCGCCTCCGGCCCGACGGTTCCGGATAAAGGCAGCCGCGCAGACGCTCTGGCATCGATATCAGCCTATGGCATGAAACTGCCGGCCTCGGTGATGGCGCATATCAATTCGCCGGCCGCCGATGCGCCAAGTCCTGAGGATGAACGTTTTTCGCGCAACGAGGTACATCTGATCGCCTCTGCCGGCGTATCGCTCGAGGCAGCGGCCGCGGAAGCGAAACGGCAAGGCGTCGAGGCCGTCATCCTCTCCGACTCGATCGAAGGCGAAGCGCGCGAGGTCGGCGGCGTCCACGCAGCGATCGCCCGCGAAGTGGCGACCCGCAACCGGCCATTTCCAAAGCCAGTGCTGATCCTGTCGGGTGGCGAAACAACGGTGACACTTCGTGCCAAGGGCAAGGGCGGCCGCAATTCGGAATTCCTGCTCGCGTTCGCCATCGGCATCAGCGGCGTCGAAGGCATTCATGCACTGGCCGCCGACACCGACGGTGTCGACGGTTCGGAAGACAATGCCGGCGCCTTTGCCGACGGTTCGACGGTGTCGCGCATGCGGGCAGCCGGGGTCGATGCCAAGGCTATGCTGGCCGGCAACAATGCCTGGACGGCCTTCAACGCGGTTGGCGATCTTTTCGTGCCGGGCCCGACCGGTACGAATGTCAACGATCTCAGGGCAATCCTCGTCGGATAATCCCAGCACCAGGTGATCTCAGGCGGCCATCAGCCGCTTCACCTTTCTCATATCGTCCAGGAACCGGCCTCGTTCGGCTTGCTTGTCCGCAGGCTCACGAATGCGCAGGATGAGGGAGGGATGAATAGTGACAAAGACGCGCAAACCGTCCTCGCGTTCGACCACCTGGCCGCGCATCTTCATCACCGGAATCGGCTTGCCCAGCAGCGACGTCGCCGCTGTCGCGCCGAGTGCCACGGCGATGTTTGGCTTGATCAGCTCGAACTCCTGGTCGAGCCACCAGCGGCAGGCCTGAATCTCGCCGGCATTCGGCTTGGAATGGATGCGCCGCTTGCCGCGCGGTTCGAATTTGAAGTGCTTGACCGCGTTGGTGACGTAAACTTTCTGACGGTCAACCCCGGCGTCATCAAGGATGGCGTCGAACACCCTGCCTGCAGGCCCGACGAAAGGCTTGCCGGCGAGATCCTCCTGATCGCCCGGCTGTTCGCCGACGAAGATCACCTTGGCATCGTCCGGGCCTTCGCCGAACACGGTCTGCGTCGCATGACGCCAAAGCGGGCAGCGACGGCAGCCCTCTGCGGCCTCGCGCAGGTTCGTGATCGAGCTGGCTTCGTCCGCTATCGGCTCCGCACGTGCAATAGAAACACGCCGGGCAGGGATCTTCGCCTCATGCGGAAGGCCCGTGGTCGCCATCATCTTGCCTCGTCCATTTCGATATTGAAATGAACGAGATCGGCGATGGTTCCTTTCCTTACACCTCGTGCAGATAGAGGTGGTAATCCAGTTCGCTGACCGTGCGCGCCACGCGCAGATATTCCGACTGCTTGATCGCCACGAAGGTCCGGTGCAGGTCCTCTCCGAGCGCGCCCTTCAGGAAGCTGGATGCTCGCGCGGCTTCGATCGCGGCGCGCCAGTCGACGGGCATGGTCGTGCGCGTGACTGCCGCTTCGTAGCCGTTGCCGGTGGTTTCGGGACCGGGATCGAGACCTTCGTCGAGCCCCTTGACTATAGCTGCCAGCACGGTCGCGGCTATCAAATAGGGGTTGGCGTCGACGCCGGACGGCCTGTGCTCGATGCGCCGGTTCTTGGCGTCGCCCGCCGGCACGCGCAGCGCCACCGAGCGGTTGTTCACACCCCAGGTCGGCGCCACCGGCGCATAGGACTGCGAGACGAATCGCCGCCAGGAATTGGCGTGCGGCGCAAACACCAGCATCGATTCCGCCATCGTCTGGATCAAGCCACCGAGCCCCTGCAGCAGCGGCAGCGACCAGCTCTCGCCGCCGGCTTCGGCAAAGACGTTTCGGCCCGCTCTGTCCTGCAGCGAGACATGGAAATGCATGCCGGAGCCGGCATATTTCTCGATCGGCTTGGCCATGAAACAGGCGGTGACGCCGTGGCGGCGCGCCTGCGCGCGGACCAGCCGCTTCAGCATGACGAGGTCGTCGGCCGCTCGCATCACGTCCTTGCGGTAGTTCAGCGTCAGTTCGTATTGGCCCGGCGCATATTCGGAAATCACCGTCTCGGCCGGGATGCCTTGTGCCTTGGCCGCGGCATAGATGTCGGAAAACAGCGGCTCCATGCCATGCAAGTGATCGACGGAATAGACCTCGGTCTTGCCTGAGACACGACCGTCGAGCACGGCGCGCGCCGGCTGCACCTTGCCGTCGGCATCGCGCTCATTGGCAAGAAGAAAAAATTCGAGTTCGAAGGCGCCGGCCGGATAGAGACCCTTGGCTGCCAATATGTCGACCTGTCGTGCCAGCGCGAGGCGCGGATCCGATGACATCGGCTGGCCGTCGAGCTGGTACATGGCCATCAGCAACTGGCCGCGTGGCGGATTCGTGCCGTAGAGCGGCACCAGCGTGCCGGGGATCGGCCATGCCCTGAGGTCGCCGTCGCCGGTCGTCCAGATCAGCCCGGTCTCATGCACATCCTCGCCGGTGATGTCGAGGCCGAGGATCGAGATCGGCATATGGCGGCCGCCCTCAAAAATGCTTTTCAGCTCATGCCGGCGCACGATCTTGCCGCGGCCGACGCCATTGGCATCGGTCAGCACGATATCGAAAGCCTCGATCTCGGGATGGGCGTCGAGAAAGGCTTGCGCCTCGGTGGGCGTCGAGCCCGAGGGTGAGGTCATCATGGCATTGGGGTGGTCCATCACCGCTTGTCTCATGCCGCAAGCTTTGCCGCAACCGCGCCGAAGGCGGCGATCAGCCGGTTGACCTGGGCTCCTGACGTCGCCGGCGAGATCAGCATCATGTTGTGGAAGGGTGCGATCAGCACGCCGCGATTGACCAGCGCGACATGAATAGCTGCCTCCAGTTCCGGCGCATGCGCTATCTCCGCCTCGGCGCCATTCCTCAAGGGGCCGGGCGCGCAGATGAACTCGACGCGCGCGCCGACGCGCGAAACATGCCAGGGCAGACGGTAGCGGTCGATCACGCCGGTCAGCCCGGCATCCAGCCGCTGCGCCAGATGGTCCATGCGGTCATAATTTTCCTGTGTCATCACCTCTTCGAGCGTGGCGCGCATCGCCGCGAATTGCAGCGGGTTGGCCGAGAGCGTCGTGCCCATGCCGGAATAGCCCGGCTCCTTGGTCCTGTTGTAATCTGCGTAGCGCGATGCGACGTCGTCGCTCATGCCCCACACACTGGCCGGCACGCCGCCGGCAATCGGCTTGCCCAGAACGAAGAAGTCCGGCTCCAGCCCGTATTTCCTGGTGTAGCCGCCCGGGCCGGTCGAGATCGTATGCGTCTCGTCGATCAAGAGCAGCGTGCCGGCTTCACGCGTCAGTCTGCGCAGCGCATCGTGGAAACCGGCATCGGCCAGCACCATGCAGGAATTGGTCAGCACCGGTTCGGCGATGACGCAGGCGACATCCTTGCCCTTGAGCGCGGCTTCGAGTGCTGAAACATCGTTGAACTCGATGACCTTGGCGGTGCGGGTCAGGTCGCGGAATTCGCCCGCCAGCCCCGGCCGATTGACCACGATACCATCGACAAGCCGCACCATCGTCTCGTCGACCGAGCCGTGATAGCAGCCGTTGAAGACGAGGATCTTCTCACGGCCTGTAACGGCGCGGGCGACGCGCAATGCAAAGCGGTTGGCGTCGGTCGCCGTTGTCGCGATCTGCCAGAACGGCAGGCCGAAACGCTGTTGTAGCAACGGCCCGATGGCGATCGCGTCTTCCGAAGGCAGCATATAGGTCAGGCCGCGCCCAGCCTGGCGGCGGATGGCGCGCGCCACCGGCGGCGGCGAATGGCCGAACATCGAGCCGGTGTCGCCAAGGCAGAAATCGTCGAGCCTGATACCGTCGATATCGGTGATGGTCGCGCCCTTGGCGCTGTCGACCAGGATCGGAAACGGCGTCGGCCAGTCATTCATCCAGTGCATCGGCACGCCGCCGAAGAAGCCGGGCAGGCCGTTGCCGACCTTGGCTTGCGACTTTGGCCGGGCCTTGCGGAAGGCCGCACCTTCGGTCTCGCGCAATTCGGCAATGCGGTCGCGGCTGATGCCGCCGATTGATGTCCTTGACGTGTCGCTGTGCATGAACCCCCCTCTGGTCCGTCACTCTTAGCCAATCGGTGTCCGCAAGCGCAATTGGCCGCGCATCTGTCCTGCATTGGCTCAGCCGGTATGGGCACCGCTTGACCCCGTTGACGATGTCAGCGCCAATACAAGCGACCATGAGGGACAGAAATGCGGGCGATTATCGGTGTGGCGACGCTGTTGTTATCGGCCAGCGCGGCCTTCGCCTCAGGTGGCATCTGGTGCAACGTTGACGATGATGCTGTGGCATTCGACGTCGGTGCCGGCGTCACCAGAGGCATGGGCGACCCGACCTTCAACTTTCGCGGCGATCTCGAAATCAAGACGAGGCCGGTCGGCGACGACCTGCGCAAGACCGTGTTCGAGGATCCCAATCTGACCCAGTACTGGCTGGACGGCAAGGAATTGCGGCTGAACATCTACCGCGAGCATCAGCTCGCAGATGCCTACAACTATGTCGAACTCACGATCCTGACCAAGACCAGCGACGAGGGCGTCTATGACGGTCAGTACACGCTCGCCGTCTATGACAAATCCGCTGACACGGACGAGGACGGCAAGACTGTTGAGTTGACGGGCAAGGTGTCGTGCGGGGCTGAGTAAATCCGAAACTAAGCCGTGATGTCGATGACGCCGCAGTCGCCTGCGGCACTGCCGAAGGCGACACGGCGCTCTTCCCTGTCCCACATCATCGAGGTTATTGCGCCCTTGCCCGGCCGCCGCAACAGCACTTCCTTGGCGTCTGCAAAGCGCACCGCCATCACCATGCCGTCATCATAGCCGACGGCGACGACGTCCTGGCTCGGGTGGCAGGCGACTGATGTCACCATGGCATTGCCGCGCGTGCCGAGCTCCAGCGGGGCCTTGCCCATGGGACCATCCTTGCTTGAAAATGGCCAGACGATCGCCGCCGGCGCGCCGGAACTCGCCAGCCACTTGCCCTTCACGCTCCACGACAGGCTTTTGACCTTGCCGGGATAACCGCTCATGCGCATGTGCTTGCCGTCGGCGAGCTTCCAGCCATGCAATGCATTTTCCTGCATGGTGGTGACCAGGAACACGCCATCGGGCGAGAAGATGATGCCGGTGTGGGCGCCGGCCCATTCGAGTTCCACCGGCTTTCCCTCGGCGGCCGGGAAATGCAGCGTCGCGCCATTGTAGCGAGCGACGCCGAAACGCATGCCCTTGGGCGAGAAGGCCAGTCCCTCGACCGAGCGCGGATGGACGAATTCCCGGGTCTTGCCGTCGGCAAAGCGCACGAAGGCGGTCTTGCCCGTCGCATAGGCGATGGCGCCTTGCGGCCCGGCAGCAACGCTGGTGATCCATTTCTTTCCGGCATTGGTCAGCTCGGTGGCCTCGCCGCCCGCCTTCACGGCAAACACCTTGCCGTCCTCGCCGCCGGTGATCAGCCGGTCGTTGGCCGCATCATGGAAGGCGGCCAGCAGCCCGTCATTGGCCTGTACCGTCTTGTGGCCAAGGTCGAGCCGATGGACGGCGCCATCGGCCATCGCGAAATGCGGCACGTCGCCGAGAAAGACGGCGGCGACGCAATGTCCGTCGAGATCAAGCGGGGCGACGGTCGGCATGGCAAGTCTCAACGGTCATTCGTTCGTTCCAGCGCAGGATCACGGTTTCCTCGATCGGAACCGGGCCGCCTTGATAGGTGAACACGAACCATTTGTCCCAGTTTTCGATCAACCAGGCTTTCGAAAGTCCAGGTTTTTTCTCGAACCGGCTTTCCTCCGGCAGCACTGCGAAGACCAGACCCGCCTTGTAGCCGGACGTCACCATGAGTCCAAGCCCGGCCTCATCCTCCTGAGGATCGAACACCATAAGATCGACGGTCCCAGAGCCGGGGCCGACATCGTAATTATCGGAAAGTTGAATGATGTCGCCGATGATCAGGAAATCATCGGCCAGATCGAGCAAACGCGCCATTGGTAACGGTCAGGCCGCCTGGCAGGCGTCAAAACTCTTCTTCAGCCTCTCGGCGTCGAGTTCGCGGCCGATGAAAACAAGCCGGCTCTCATGCTTTTCGCCATCCTTCCAGGCACGCTGGTGGTCGCCTTCGATGATCATGTGCACACCCTGGATGACATAGCGTTCATCGTCGCCCTTGAGCGCAATAATGCCCTTCAGCCGCAGGATGTTGGGGCCTTCCATCTGGGTGATCTTCTCGATCCACGGGAAGAATTTCTTCGGGTCCATCTCGCCGCCGCGCAGCGAAACTGACTGCACGGTCACGTCATGGATGTCGGAAGCATGCGCGTGATGATGGTGCCCGTCATGATCATGATGATCGTGCCCGTCATGATCGTGGTCATGATGGTCGTGAGCGTCATGCGCCTCGAGGAAATGCGGATCGTTTTCCAGTGCCCTGGACAGGTCGAAGGCGCCGCGGTCGAGCACTTCGGACAGGTCGACGCTGGCTCGCGCCGTGCGGTGGATCTTCGCCGCCGGATTGATGGCGCGGATCGTCGCCTCGACCTTGGCAAGCTCTTCGGGGGTCACGAGATCGGTCTTGTTGAGCACGACGACGTCGGCGAAGGCGATCTGGTCCTCGGCTTCCCTGGAATCCTTGAGCCGCAGCGGCAGATGCTTTGCGTCGACCAGCGCCACCACCGCGTCGAGCCTGGTCTTGGAACGCACGTCGTCGTCCATGAAGAACGTCTGCGCCACCGGCACCGGGTCGGCGAGCCCGGTGGTTTCAACGACGATGGCATCGAAGCGGCCGGGCCGGCGCATCAGGCCCTCGACGACGCGAATCAGGTCGCCGCGCACCGTGCAGCAGACGCAGCCATTGTTCATCTCGTAGATCTCCTCGTCGGATTCCACGATCAGGTCGTTGTCGATGCCGATTTCGCCGAACTCGTTGACGATGACGGCGTAGCGCTTGCCGTGGTTTTCCGACAGGATGCGATTGAGCAGCGTCGTCTTGCCGGCGCCGAGATAGCCGGTGAGAACGGTTACGGGAATCTGCGTCTGTGCGTCGCTCATGGGTTGCCTCGAACTATCTGGGCCGCGAAAGATACGGCGATCGAAATGAGATTGTCGGCTCCATATAGGATGTGCGCCGGCCTTTTGCACGAGGCAAACCGATGGGCCAAACCGGCTTGCCGACATTACCGAATTTCCATTGGCGAGAGCCGCTATGACTGCCTAGATCAGGATAGGGAGGCCAATTCGAGAGGCACGATATGTCCGGCAAGCCATCCTCCTTCTCATTGAACAGGCGCAAGGCGCTCGGCTTGATCGCGGTTACCGCTGGCGGTGGTGTCTTCCTACCGGCCGCGGCAATGGCCGCCCAATCTTCGGTTACCCAGGCCTCGCCCTATGCCGGACTGGCCCTTTTCGAGAGCGGCGCCGGTGTCTGCGCCATTACACCTGAAGTGACCGAGGGACCGTTCTATTTCGACCCGAAACTCGAACGTGCCGATGTCACCGAAGGCAAGAAGGGCATAGCCCTTGATGTCCGGTTGCAGGTCGTCGACGCGGCCTGCCGGCCGCTTGCCGGCGCACGTGTCGACATCTGGCATTGCGACGCGCAAGGTGCCTATTCGGGCTATCCGGGACAAGGTGACGGCAGGGACGTCGACACGTCGGGCCAGACCTTCCTGCGCGGCTGGCAGAAGACCGACGCAATGGGCATCGTTTCCTTTGCCACTATCTATCCCGGCTGGTATCGCGGCCGCACCACCCATATCCATTTCAAGGTCTTCCCCGACGACAGTTCGGTGATGACCGGCCAGTTGTTTTTCCCCGACAGTCTCAGCGAGCAGATATTCACCACGGTCGCGCCCTACAATGACCGGCCCGGCAAGCGCGACACCTCGAACGCCAGTGACGGCATCGCCAGGCAGGCCGGACCGCTGTCGCAGGCGGCACTGCGCGAGGTGGAGGATGCCTATCAGGCGCTGATGATCGTCGCGGTGAAGCCTGGCTGAGCGACATTCGCTCACGCGCCTTGCCCGTAACGAAAACTCCGGCCGCGAAAACTCGTTTGTCATCTAACTGAAATAAACATCTGGCATTAGCCACCGCGGACACCACAATGCTTGCCGGCAAAGCTGTTTGAAGCGCCGGAAATCTTTTTGATCGTCATTGCCAACCGGCCGGCTGCCTCTATGCTGCCCGCACCGGTACGGCCGAAGAGGGATGACCATGGCCAAGGCGGACAAGACTGCGACAATGAGCCGGCTGCATTCGGCGGCAAGGCTGGCAAGAACTGCGCTGGCGGCACGGCTTCTGGCGCACGGCTTCTATGCCGGCCAGGACCAGATCATGCTGGCGCTCGACCGCGAGGATGGCCAGACGCCCGGCAATCTTGCAGGGCGTCTCGGCGTGCGGCCGCCGACCATCACGAAGACCATCAACCGCTTGCAGGCCCAAGGATTCCTGGATAAACGCGCCTCCGAGGCCGATGCGCGCCAGGCGCATATCTTCCTCACCGATAGCGGGCGCGACATCATTCACGCTATCGAGAAGTCGGTGAAGAAGACGGAAAAGCAGGCGCTGAAAGGCCTCGACAAGAAGGACCAGAAGACGCTGTTCAAGCTGCTCGCCCGCATCGAGGCCAACCTCTCGAACGAAGAACTGGTGCTGCTCGACGACGACGCCGAGACGGACGACTGATCGTGCGTTAGAGCATTCCACCTTTCCACGGGAAACGGCGAACCGCTCCAACTCTTTGTTTTGACGCAATTCCGGACGGAAAACCGTGTCACACTTTTCCTGGAATTGCTCCAGGCGGCAGGCGTTCAAGCGGCCGCTGTAGAGCCTTGGATAAGCGACGACCAGCGTCCAGGCGTCATGCCGAACGCCTTCTTGAATTGCCTGATGAAATGGCTTTGGTCGCTGAAGCCGGCTTCGACCGCGATCTGCGCCAATGGCTCGCCGGCGGCGATCATCCGCCGCGCGCGCTGAAGCCGGCGCATCACCAGAAAGCGATGCGGGCTGGTCGAGAAGGCGGCTCGAAAATGCCGTGAAAGGGCATAGCGGTCGAGCCCGGTGACCGCTTCCAACTCGCTGGAACGCACCGGCCGGGTCAGGTTTTCCGAGAGATAGTCGCGCGCCAGTGCAGCCGCCCGCCACGCCGTCCTGGCCATCGGCTTTGCCGGCTGGCCGGCATGCCGGGTCAGGCTTTGCATCAACTGCGCGAGGAAGTCGTCGACGAACAACTCGTCGAGTTCCTGCTCCAGCGGCCCCAGTGCCGAAAGCAGCGTCGCGCAAAAGGCGGCGTCCGTCACCACGCCGTCCCTGACAAACGGCAGCGACGCGCCGCCAAGGCAATCGAGCATCAGCGACGGCTCCAGGTAAAGCATCCGGTAGCGAAGGCCGTCCTCCGTGCCGGCGCCGCCGTCATGCAGCTCGTCGGGATGCAGCACGATGATCTGGCCGGGCAGGCTGTGACGCGTTGCGCCGAGATAGCGAAACGTCTGTACCCCGTGCAGCGTCACGCCGATCGCATAGGTGTCGTGGCGATGCAGGTCGAAGGCGCTGCCGCGGAAGCGCGCCTCGATCCGCTCCATCCCGGCGGGGTCGGGGGCGGAGATAATGCAGTCTTCCGCCGCATCGACGCACAAACGTCCAAGACCCCTAAAGGCCTGGCTGTCTAGATCGTGAGACATCGTCTCCTTCAGTCCCGAAATCGGGGCGCAACCTCGAATGGTCTATCTCTCATGTTCGATACGAAATTTGCAATCGTGCTCAGGCAGGATTTGCCGGTCTGGCAGAAACTCAACGTCACCGCCTTCCTGACCAGTGGCATCGTCGCGCAATTTCCCGACATCATAGGCGAGCCCTATCGCGACCGGACCGGCAATCTCTACAACCCGCTATCGATCCAGCCGGTCATCGTGCTGTCGGCCGACCAGGCAACGCTTGGCAGGATCCACGGGCGCACGCTGGAGCGCGGCGTGACGACTTCGCTCTATGTCGAGGAGATGTTTTCGACTGGCTTTGACGCGGCCAACCGCGCCGTCTTCGCCGAATTCTCGCCTGAAGACGCCAAGGTGGTCGGCATAGCGCTTCGCGCCGACAAGAAGCTGGTCGACAAGATCACCAAGGGCGCCCGCATGCACGCCTAGCCTCAAAGGCATCGACCAAAGCCTGCCGGCTGCTCTTGTTTTGCCAGCCGGCCTTGGCGCCGCAGCGGGCGACAATTGGCTTGCCGGCAGCCGGCAGCAAAAAAACTTTGATTTGCCCTCGATCGGTGGCATAACGCCGCCTTTAAACTGTTTAGGTCAAGAACTCAGGTCGGTCGGGGAGCGCAGAGCGCTGGCACAAAAAATCAAGCTTTCGACGATCGCGGACGCGCTCGGCGTGTCCACGGCCACGGTCTCGCTGGCGCTGCGCGACAGCCCTCTGGTTGCCGGAATCACGCGCGACCGCATCAAGGAACACGCTCGCGCCATCGGCTATATCTACAACCGCCGCGCCGCCAGCCTGCGCACCTCGCGTTCGGGCATTGTCGGCGTCGTCGTCCACGACATCATGAACCCGTTCTTCGCCGAAATCCTGCGCTCGATTGAAAGCGAGCTCGACCGCAGCCGGCAGACCTTCATCCTGTCCAACCACTACGATCAGCTTGAAAAGCAGCGCACTTTCATCGACACGCTTTTGCAACTCGGCGCCGACGGCGTCATCATGTCGCCGGCCATCGGCACACCCGCTTCCGATATCGTGATGGCCGAGGAGAACGGTCTGCCGGCGGTGCTGATCGCGCGCACCGTCGAGGGCGCCGACGTGCCGGTCTTCCGCGGCGACGATGCTTATGGCACCGGGCTCGCCACCAACCATTTGATCTCGCTCGGCCACAAGCGCATCGCCATGATCGGCGGCACCGACCAGACCTCGACCGGCCGCGACCGCTACCAGGGCTATGTCAACGCCATGGAGGCGGCCGGGCTTGAAGTCAGGCCGTCCTGGCGCATCGCCGGCCCGCGCACCAAACAGGCCGGTTTCGAAGCCGCCGGGCAATTCCTGGCGCTGAAGGACAGACCGACGGCGGCCTGCTGCTGGAACGACCTTGTCGCCATCGGGCTCATGAACGGCATCGCGCGTGCCGGCCTCGTGCCTGGCCTGGACATCTCCGTCACCGGCTATGACGATCTCGAAGAGGCGGCGATTGCGACGCCGGCACTCACCACCGTCTGGAATGGCCAGCGCGAGGTTGGCCGCCGCGCCGCCAGCGCCCTGCTCGACAAGCTCAACGGGCAGATGGTGCGGCCCTCGCAGGAATTGATCAAACCGGAACTGCATGTACGTCAGTCGACCGGCAAGCCGGTGGAGCGTGGATGACCAAGGCCGAACAACTGCAAACCGTCACCATCCTGGTGCCGGGCGATTTCAACGATCATGCGGTCGACCGCATCGACCGCACATTCAGGCGTGTCACAATCGAACGTGCCGATCCGTCCCTGGTCACCGACGAGATGCGCAGCAACGTGCGGGGCATCGCTTCGTTCGCCGGCATCAACGCGGCGATGATGGATGCACTGCCCAATCTGGAACTCATCGCTTCCTTCGGCGTCGGCTATGATTCGGTCGATGTCGGCCATGCGGCGGCGAAGAACGTCATGGTCACCAACACGCCCGACGTGCTGACCGAGGAAGTTGCCGACACTGCCATCGGGCTGCTGATCAACACTGTCCGCGACCTGCCGCGAGCCGAAACCTGGCTGCGCGATGGCAGTTGGATGCGCAACGGCAACTATCCGCTGAGCCGGCTGACCTTGCGCGGGCGCAGTGTGGGTATTTTCGGCATGGGCCGCATCGGACAAGCTATCGCCCGGCGGCTCGAAGCTTTCGGCCTGCCGGTTTCCTACCACAATCGGCGTCGCGTCGAAGGGCTTTCCTACCAGTACCATCCGACGCTGAAAGGCCTTGCCGAATCCGTCGACACACTGATTTCGGTAGCGCCTGGCGGAGCCTCGACGGAGAAGGCGGTCAATGCCGAAATCCTGTCGGCGCTTGGCCCCAGCGGGGTCTTCGTCAACATCGGCCGCGGCAGCACGGTCGATGAGCCCGCGCTTGCGGCAGCACTCGCCAACGGCATCATCGCCGCTGCCGGCCTCGATGTCTTTGCCGACGAACCGAACGTGCCCAAGGCGTTGCTCGACGCGCCAAACACCTCGCTGTTGCCGCATGTCGGCTCGGCCTCGGATCACACCCGCCGTGCCATGGCGGACCTGTGCGTAGACAATCTGGTGTCCTGGTTCACCGAGCGCCGCCCGCTGACGCCGGTGCCGGAGACGGTCGGAGTCAGGGCTCGTGGCTGAGCTGCAGTTGCCGCGTTTATTAACGTCAGCTTAACCCTCAGGAATCATTCTTTATCCTGTCCGTGCGCGTGGATGAAGAACGATGAAAGCGCTTTCCGCATTGATCGCTGCCGCAGCCCTGTTTGGCGGCATTCAGCTGTTTCACGGTGGCAGCAGTGAAAGTGCCGCCGACGAAGTCGCGCCGTTCAACAGCTACAGGTTGGTCGCCAATGGCGACGAGGCGGCGTGTGCGGTCAGTCGCGGGACCGAAATCTCGGATGGCTTGTCCCTGCTTGCCGTCGCCCCGATCTGCCGCAAACTCTTGCCGGGCATAGAGCAGGCGAAGTTCTGGCGAGAGCAAGACGACGGCACGGTCGCCTTCAGCGCCAACGGTGTCGATCCGATCGTCACATTCGCGGCTGCCGACGGCAATGGCTACGAATCTTACGCCCCGGCGCTGCCGCTGCTGTCGCTGGCGGCCACCAGTGACTCTAAATCTGGCGACTGATTATTCTGCCGCAGCGCGCGCTCCGGCTTTCGCCGCGGCGTGCAGGCGAACAGCATCGCCGAAGGCGCGGAATATTTTCGCCGAGTTGCTGTCCGACTTGACCCAATATTCAGGGTGCCATTGGACGCCGACGGCGAAGGCGCGAGCATCCCTGACCGACACCGCTTCGACCGTGCCGTCGTTGGCGACGGCCTCGATCTGCAGCTTCGAGCCGAGCCGGTCGACCGCCTGGCGGTGTACGGAATTGACCATGATGTCGCCCTCGCCGAACACACCGGCCAGGCAGCTTCCGGGCTTGATCGTCACCGTCTGCCGGATACCGAAGCGTTCGTCCTGATTGTCGCTCACCGGGGCGCGGTGGTCGAGCGAACCCTCGCGCTCCTGGATCTCGGTGCCGAGCGTGCCGCCGAGCGCCACATTCAATTCCTGGATGCCGCGGCAGATCGCGAGCAGCGGCACGCCGCGCTCGATCGCCCGGCGAATCAGCGGCAGCGTCGTGGCGTCGCGCGCCGGGTCATAGGGCCCGTTGGCTTCGCTGGCGTCGCCGCCATAAAGCGAAGGATGCACATTGGATTTCGAGCCGGTGACCATCACGCCATCGACCGACGACAGAAGTTCGTCGAAGTCGAGCCGGTCACCAAACGACGGCACAAGCACCGGGAACACGCCGGCGCCGGTGATCGCCGCTTCCAGATATTGCTGCGGGACGGCATGCCAGGTGTAGTTGTCGAACTGACGGACGTCGGTTGATATGGCGACGAGCGGCTGATGCATTTTGGCTCTGTGTTCCATCTGAGCAAGGGATTCCTGCCTCCAAAATAGGCGATCCCTGGGGATTTTTCCATGCCAAGTTTCAACGTGTCACATAGGCCAAGAAACGGCCCGTTAGACTATAGTTGCAGGGCGGCTGGGCTTCGCCGTCAAATCGGGCCGCCGTGCTGGACTCGACTTCTTGCCCGTGTATTGTCTCGAACGAACCGACACGGAAATCGAGGATATCCCCGAACGTCGGTCTTTTGATCCAAAAGGGAGGAACTGCATGGATCGTCGTTCATTCATTCGCAAGGCTGGTGTCACAGGCGTCGGCGCCGCGGCGGCTGCGGCCACTCTGGCGGCGCCCGCAATAGCTCAGTCCAATCCAAAGGTGACGTGGCGGCTGGCGTCGTCCTTCCCGAAGTCCCTCGACACCATCTATGGCGGCGCCGAGGTGTTCTCGAAGATGCTGTCGGAAGCCACCGACGGCAATTTCCAGGTCCAGGTCTTCGCCGCCGGCGAACTGGTGCCGGGCCTCCAGGCCGCCGACGCCACCACTGCCGGCACGGTCGAAGCCTGCCACACGGTGGCATATTATTACTGGGGCAAGGACCCAACATGGGCACTCGGTGCGGCGGTTCCCTTCTCGCTCAACGCGCGCGGCATGAATGCCTGGCATTACCATGGCGGCGGCATCGACCTGTTCAACGAGTTTCTCGCCACGCAGGGCCTTTTCGGCCTGCCGGGGGGCAACACCGGCGTGCAGATGGGCGGCTGGTTCCGCAAGGAAATCAAAACGGTGGCCGACCTTTCCGGCCTCAAGATGCGCATCGGCGGTTTTGCCGGCAAGGTGGTGCAGAGGCTCGGCGTCGTGCCGCAGCAGATCGCCGGCGGCGACATCTATCCGGCGCTCGAAAAAGGCACCATCGACGCCGCCGAATGGGTTGGGCCCTATGACGACGAGAAGCTCGGCTTCTACAAGGTCGCGCCCTATTACTACTATCCCGGCTGGTGGGAAGGTGGCCCGACCGTCCACCTGATGTTCAACAAGGCGAAATACGACGAGCTTTCGCCGACTTACAAGTCGCTTCTGCGCACAGCGGCACAAGCCGCCGACGCCAACATGCTGCAGAAATACGATTATTTGAACCCTGCGGCGGTGAAGCGGCTGGTGGCCGGCGGCGCGAAACTGCGCCCGTTCAGCCAGGAGATCATGGCGGCCTGTTTCGAAAAAGCCAACGAGGTCTATGCCGAAATGGAAGCCTCCAACGCCCCGTTCAAGAAGATCTGGGAATCGATCAAGGGCTTCCGCAAAGAGCACTATCTCTGGGCGCAGGTGGCCGAATACAATTACGACACCTTCATGATGGTCCAGCAGCGCAACGGCAAGCTGTAGCCCCATCTGAGAGACCTCGGGCTTGCGCGGCAAAGGATTGAAGTTTGCGCCGCCCCTCATCCGCCTGCCGGCACCTTCTCCCCATCACTATACGAGGAGAAGTGCCTGGCAGGGCGATGAGGGCGGCGCAAACGCTCGTATAACAATCTGCGGTAGCCACTCAGCCCCGGCTGGGCACCACCAGCACCTTGACCTCGCCGGGCGCCGGTGGATTGGCGATCACCGCTGCCGCGTCTTCGAGCGGCACCTGCCTGGAGATCAGCCTGTCGATCTCGATTACACCCGATGCAATGAGTTCGGCGGCGCGGCGATGGGTGTGAGGATTGAGGAAGGAACCGAGCACCTTCAGTTCCCGGAACAGCAGGTCGAAGGGCTCGAATTCCGCTTTCATGCCTTGCGGCGTCACGCCGACGATGACGACCGTGCAGCCGGTGCGGGCCAGCCGCATCGATTGCTCGACGGTTTCTCGCACGCCCGCGCATTCGAACACCACGTCGGCTCCGCCCGGCACCAGACCGGCTGGTCCGGCGATGGCTTCGATGACATCGGCGGCGGTCGGATCGACCGTCGTCGTGGCGCCGAGTTCCTTGGCGAGCGCCCGCCGCGAGGCCTGCCTGGTCGACAGGACGATGGTCGTGGCCCCGGCCAGTCTAGCCAGTTGCACGGTGAGCAGGCCGATCACGCCGCCGCCCAACACGACCACCGAGCTGCCCGGCCTGATCCCGGCAAGGTCCACGCCATGCAGACAACAGCCGAGCGGCTCGCAGAATGCACCGTGCATTGGATCCAGGCCCACAGGCAGGACAAAAGCCTGCTTCTGCGGCAAGGCAAGATATTCGGCAAAACCGCCGTCGCGATGGATGCCGATGGCTTGCAGATTGCTGCAGAGGTTGACCCGCCCGGCATGACAATGCGCGCAACGCCCGCAGGCGATGTTGGGGTCGCCGGTGACACGATCGCCAATGGCAAAGCCGGATACGGATGCTCCGATCGCCTCGACGATGCCGGAGAACTCATGGCCGGGCGTCACCGGCGGCGTGCACGGAAATTCGCCGTGAAACAGATGCCGGTCTGTGCCGCAAACGCCACAGGCTTCGACACGCACCAGAAGCTCGTCCGGCCCGATATCGGGTTTGTCGACTTCGCGCAGCGCGATGCTGCCCACCGCTTCCAGCCGAACCGCCTTCATGATCTTGCCCATGCCAGGTTCAGTTGAAGCTTGGCGGCTGCGACAGATCCGGCTGCGGTGCCGCCGGTTGGGCCGGCGCCGGTTCGCCGAAGCTCGGCGGCTGCGACAGATCATCGGGCGCGGCGGGAGCGGCTGGTGCCGTGCCGCCGGCAGATGGTGTGCCCAGCGGTGACAGGCCGGGTGCCTCCGGCACTTTGTAATCGATCGTGCCCGGATCGACGGTCGTTCCCTTGTAGTGCATCACCATTTGCGGGAAGGCGATGGTCAGTCCGATCATGATCACCTGGATACAGACGAACGGCACCGCGCCCCAATAGATCTGTCCGGTGGTCACGGGTGCGATCTGTTTACCGGTGAGGCGGTCGAGATAGGGCACGCGGGCGGCCACCGAACGCAAGTAGAACAGCGCGAAGCCGAAGGGCGGGTGCATGAAGCTGGTCTGCATGTTGACGCCCAGAAGCACGCCAAACCAGATCAGGTCGATGCCGAGCTTGTCGGCGGCCGGCGCCAGCAGCGGCACGATGATGAAGGCGAGCTCGAAGAAGTCGAGGAAGAAGGCGAGGAAGAAGACGAGCAGGTTGACGCCGATCAGGAAGCCGACCTCGCCGCCCGGCAGCGAGATCAGCAGGTGTTCGACCCATATGTGGCCGTTGACGCCGTAGAAGGTCAGCGAGAACACCCGCGCGCCGATCAGGATGAACAGCACGAAGGACGACAGCCGCGTCGTCGAGGTCAGCGCCTGCTTGACCACGTCCAGCGACAGCCTGCCTTTTGCCGCCGCCATGATCAAGGCGCCGACCGAGCCCATGGCGCCACCTTCGGTCGGGGTGGCGATGCCGAGGAAGATGGTGCCCAGCACCAGGAAGATCAGCGCCAGCGGCGGGATCAGCACGATGATCACCTGCTGCGCGAGCCTCGACATCATGTTGAAGTTCAGGCCTTTGTCGGCAATGGCCACAATGTAGATAAAGAGCACTCCGGCGGTGGCGCCGAGAATGTCGGCATTGTCGCCATGCGTCGGCGCCAGATAGCGATACGCCGCGTAGGAAACCGCTGATGTGACCGCCAGCGCCACCAGCAAGGACATCACGCCATGGCCGAGCTTACGGGCCTCGAGCGGCAGCGCCGGCATCGAATTCGGCCGGATGAAGGACATGATCAGGATGTAGGACATATAGAGCCCGGTGAGCACGAGGCCCGGGATCAGCGCGCCTGCATACATGTCGCCGACCGAACGGCCGAGCTGGTCGGCGAGGACGATCAGCACGAGCGACGGCGGGATGATCTGGGCGAGCGTGCCAGACGCTGCGATGACGCCGGCCGCCACGCGCCGGTCATAGCCGTAACGCAGCATGATCGGCAGCGAGATCAGGCCCATGGCGATGACGGACGCGGCCACCACGCCGGTGGTCGCCGCCAAAAGGGCGCCGACGAAGATCACCGCATAGGCGAGGCCGCCGCGGATTGGCCCGAACAGCTGGCCGATCGTGTCGAGCAGATCTTCGGCCATGCCCGATCGTTCAAGCACGATGCCCATGAAGGTGAAGAACGGAATGGCCAGCAGCGTGTCGTTCGACATCACCCGGCTGCCGTAGAAATTATCCGGCAGTGCGTGCAGAAGCGGCCAGGCGAGGTTGATCGATCCACCGGAATAGGGCGAGAGGAGCACGCCGATGAAGAAGAACATCAAGCCGTTGGCGGCTAGCGAAAAGGCGACTGGATAGCCGATCAGCAGGAAGATGATCAGCGATGCGAACATGATCGGCGCCATGTTCTGGGCGATGAACTCCATCACGAGCGCACCTCGTCGGCCAGTGCCTTGGCTTCGAGTTCGGCCTGCTCATGCACAGATATGAACGGGTTGGGATCGTCCATGTCGCCGCGCATGATGGCGATCTTCTTGATGATCTCGGAGACGCCCTGCAGCGCGAGCAGGAAAAAGCCGATGAGCAGGATGGCCTTGGCCGGCCAGATGATCAGCCCGCCGGAATTGTTGGACATTTCGCCGCTGCGAAACGACAGCGACACATAGGGAACGAAATAGATCACCATCAGCGTCACGAACGGCATCAGGAACAGGAGATGGCCAAGCAGGTCGATCCAGTGCTGCACGCGGCGTGAAAACAGACCGTAGACGATGTCGATGCGGATATGTTCGTTCTGCTTCAGCGTATAGGCGGCGGCCAGCATGAAGGCGGCGCCGAACAGATACCACTGCAGCTCGAGCCAGGCGTTCGAGGATATGTCGAACATCTTGCGGATGATGGCGTTGGCGGCGCTCACCAGGATCGCCAGCAGGATCAGCCACGACACCCATTTGCCAACGAACTCATTCGCACGATCGATGGTCCTGGATAGAGCGAGAAGCCCTGCCATGCATTCCTCCCTGTGTGTCGGAGGCGTGCCGGTTTCCCCCTTATTGTCCGTCACGCCACGTGGTCCAACGGTATGCCGTGCGTGGACTGACGGGTCAACAAGGATAGCGGCGGCAAGATATGATTGCACGGGAGAGCTGGGCGTATACCGGCTCTCTGCCCCGCGTCATGCAACCAAAGTCTGATGCGGTTCAGGCAATCTTGCCGGTGTCGCGGCCGGCGCCGATCAGCACCAGGATCGCGACCAGGAACAGGTACATCCACGCATCGCGCCATTCGACCGGGAAATAGCCGGTCCACAGCGATTCGGCCATGCCGAAAGCGGCCGCGCCCAGCGCCGCCCGCGGCGGCGAGAGATAGCCGCCGACCGCCGTCACGAACAGGATCTTCAGCCCGTAGACGAGGCCGGAGCCGAAGCTGACATTCCCGTAATAGAGGCCGGCCATGATGCCGGCCAGCGCGGCGCAGAAACCGCCGAACAGCACAGCATGCCGTAACACCGCGCGCACGTCGACGCCGCACATCGCGGCTGCCTTGGGATCATCGGAAACGGCGCGCCATCGCCGGCCGAAGCCCGAACGGGCAAACGTCCAGCTGGCCAGGGCGATTGTCGCCAGCGCCACCGCGCAGTCGATGAGCTGGATAAGCGTCAGCGTCGCCTTGAAGGTCGCGCCGTGCGCGAAAACGACAGGCTGTGGCAGCATCGGCGGCAGCCACAAATCGTGCGTGTCGGCCGCGATGCGGCTCGCCTCGGACAACAGCAACAGGATGCCGAGCGTCGTTACCACGATCGCGTTGGGTGTACGGTCGGCCAAGGGTTCGAAGACGCTGCGGGACAGCACGTGGCTGAGCAGTGCGGCATAGAGGAAAGCCGCGACGACGCCGAGCGCCACCGCCGCGAGCAGCGTCAGCCACAGCACCTGATAGCCGAAGGCCGCGGTGAGGATCATCGTCTGGCCGCAAAAGGCGAACAGCGCGCCATAGGCGAGGTTGGTGCGGTGCAGGATGCCGTTGGTCAGCACATAGCCGAAGGCGAGCAGCGCGTAGAGCGCGCCCGAATGCAGCCCGTTCAGCACCTGCTGGAAGAAATAGAGCATGCGAAATCCTCGGAGCATGTCGCCCAAAAGTGCGAAGTGGCTTTGTGACGACGACATGCTCAAAAGGCTGCGGAGACCGCACCCTGCGGTAAGGTTTGCATCGCTGAAACTAACTTGTCAAACGCGATTTATCGGTTAGATTTCTGGCATGACGGTATCCTGGACACCGCACCGCTTCACTGGCGGCCTGCTTGCGCTCGACACGGCGAACACCGTCGTGCGGCGCGGCGATCCGCAGAGGTCTTTCGACCGCTTCGATGATCCGGCCGAGATTGCCCGCTTCGCCGATGCGGCGAGCCGCTTTCGCGCCGCCGAGCTTGGCGGCAGGCCGCTGGCAGCGCCGTCACCAGAGACGATTGCACCCGTCGTGCTGTCGATCCGCGAGGCGACGGACCGGCTGTTTCGTGGGGCGGTATCGAAGGGTTCGATTGCAACCTCCGATTTGCCGGGCTTCCTCACAGCCTGCTCCGATGGCCTGGCCGGCAGCCGGACCGAGATCGGTGCGCCGGGAAGGCCGTTCGGCGATCCGGTGACGCCGATCGCCTTCGAGACGGCGCTGGCGGTTTCGGCGCTCTCGCTGCTGCGCGACGACACCACCGCAAGGCTCAGAATCTGTCCCAACTGCACCTGGCTGTTCGTCGACAGAAGCCGCAATTCCAGCCGCCTTTGGTGCGACATGGCGGTGTGCGGCAACCGCCAGAAGGCAAGTCGTCACTATCGTCGCCGCCGCATGGCGGAAAATGAGGTCAAGAATGCTTAAAGGTTTTTCCCGTTCGGTCGTCGTCGGTGCGGCACTCATCGCCGCCGTTGCGCTCGGCGCCTGCCGCGACACCGGCAACGATGACGGCAAGCTGTTCGAGATTTCCGGCAAGATATTCGTCTTCAACTACCGCCTCGCCAGGGCGACCTATGTGGTGACGCTACGGCCGCTGAAGCCGATGGGAGAAGGCCAGGTGGCGGTCGCCAGCTTCCAGGACCCGGCCGGCGGCGCGCCATTGGTGGTCGAGCAAAAGGTCTGGCCGAAGCTCGACAAGGTGACGCTGGAAAGCCCGGCTCTGACCTGCGTCGTCAAGAACAAGCCCTATGCGATTGCCATCAGCATCAAGGGGGCCGACGGTGCGGTCCTGCAGGAGATCGACACCACGTTGATGTCGACGGAAGACCAGTCGATCCTGCCCGATCGACCGCTGGTCATCGACCAGCTCTATACGGCCAATCCCGATCTCGTCGGCCATCCCGACGGCAAGCTGCCGGGCCAGCCGAAGCCGGATTGCTCGAAGGGTACCTGACCCGCCACTGCCAGCGCGGTTGCGCGCCGCGCAATGCCCGCAGCGATGATCGCCAGCTGTTCGTTCTGCGTTGCCTGGCACCTGCGATTTTGTTTGACCTGCCTTGCAAGGGGAGAAAGGATGCGTCATCCGATCCCGACGCTGGCCGCCTGCCCCCGCGCGGCCTCCGCAGAGGAAATTCCTGATGACGCTGCATGACGTCGCGCTCGACGATAAGTTCGACCTGGCAAAGGAGCGCATCTTCCTGTCCGGCGCGCAGGCGGTCATCCGCATGCTTCTTATGCAGCGCGAGCGTGACCGCCGCGCCGGTCTGAATACGGCCGGCTTTGTCTCCGGCTATCGCGGCTCTCCGCTCGGCGGCCTCGACATGCAGCTGTGGAAGGCCAAGAAACAGCTCGCCCAGGCCGATATCGTGTTCCAGCCAGGCCTCAACGAGGAACTGGCCGCCACCGCTTGCTGGGGCGCGCAGCAGACGGAGCTGCTGGGCGAGGGCACCTATGACGGCGTCTTTTCGGTCTGGTATGGCAAGGGGCCGGGTGTCGATCGATCCGGCGATGTGTTCCGCCACGCCAATCTCGCCGGCTCGTCCAAGCATGGCGGCGTGCTCGCCCTGATGGGCGACGACCACATGGCCGAATCCTCGACCAACGCCCATGCCACCGAGTTCCTGTTCGTCGACACCATGGTGCCGATCCTCAACCCGGCCGGTGTCCAGGAGATCATCGATTATGGGCTCTACGGCTTTGCCATGTCGCGCTTTGCCGGCACCTGGACGGCGATCAAATGCGTCAAGGACAACATCGAATCGACGGCCTCCGTCGATGCCTCGCTCGGGCGGCTGAACATCGTGGTGCCGAATTTCGACATTCCGCCTGGCGGTCTCAACATCCGCCACGAGATCGATATGCTCGGCCAGGAGGAACGGCTGCATGAGCACAAGCGTGCCGCGGCTTCCGCCTTCATCCTTGCCAACGGGCTGAACCGCATTGTCTATTCGGGCGGCCGCAACCCGAAGATCGGCATCATCACGCTAGGCAAGAGCTATCTCGATGTTCGCCAGGCACTGGAGGACATCGGCATCGACGAGGCGGCCGCCAACCGCATCGGCGTGCGGCTGTTCAAGGTCGGCTGCCCCTGGCCGCTCGACCTGCATCACATCGCCGATTTCGCCCGCGGCCTCGACACCATCGTCGTCGTCGAGGAGAAACGCTCGCTGATCGAGGTACAGCTGCGCGAGAGCCTCTACGGCACCGCAACCCAGCCCGTCATTGTCGGCAAGAAGGACGAGCGCGGCGACTGGCTGTTCCCTGCCAAGGGCGCGCTCGACCCCAACGAGATCGCCATCGCGCTTGGCGAGAGGATTGTCAGGACCATCGGCCCGTCCGAGGAGATTTCGGCGCGGGTGGCAAAGCTGCGCCAGTTCCAGGCAATGCTCGCCGACGCCACCGACATCGGTTCGCGCACACCCTTCTTCTGTTCCGGTTGCCCGCACAACTCCTCGACCAAGGTGCCGGACGGCTCGATCGCCGCTGCAGGTATCGGTTGCCACTTCATGGCGTTGTGGATGGACCGCAATACTCTTGGCTTCACGGCGATGGGCGGCGAGGGCGCGCAATGGGTCGGCCAGGCGCCGTTCTCCAAGCGCGGTCACATCTTCCAGAATCTCGGCGATGGCACCTACAATCATTCAGGCACGCTGGCGATCCGCTTTGCACTGTCGAGCGACGCCAACATCACCTACAAGATTCTCTACAACGACGCCGTCGCGATGACCGGCGGCCAGCCGCACGAAGGTGGCCTGACCGTCGATATGATCGCCAGGCAGGTGCGGGCCGAAGGCGTCGACCGCATCGCCATCGTCACCGATGAACCCGACAAATATGCCGGCAAGGCCGAATTCCCGGTCGGCGCTACCATCCATCACCGCGACGATCTCGATCTCGTCCAGCGCGAACTGCGGGACGTCAAGGGCGTATCGGTCTTGCTCTACGACCAAACCTGCGCTGCCGAAAAACGCCGCCGCCGCAAGCGCGGCACATTCCCAGATCCCGACAAGCGGGTCTTCATCAACGAGCTGGTTTGTGAAGGCTGCGGCGATTGCGGCGTGCAATCGAACTGTGTCTCGATCCAGCCGGTCGAGACCGAATTCGGCCGCAAGCGCAGGATCGACCAGTCCAGCTGCAACAAGGATTTCTCCTGCGTCAATGGCTTCTGCCCATCCTTCGTCACCGTGCACGGAGCCAAGATCCGCAAGGCCGAAGGCCTTGCCGGCAAGGCTAACCCGCTCGACGGCGTGCCGACGCCCGCCGAATTCCCGCTTGGCGAACAGGGCTGGGCGGCAATCATCGATGGTGTCGGCGGCACCGGCGTTGTCACCATCGGTGCCGTGCTTGGCATGGCCGCACATCTCGAGGACAAGGGTTGCGGCATGATCGACATGGCCGGCCTTGCCCAGAAGGGCGGTTCGGTGTTCACCCATGTCCGCATCGCCCGTACCCCGGACGACATCCACGCGATCCGGGTTTCAGCCGGCAAGGCCGATCTCGTGCTTGGCTGCGATCTCGTCGTGTCGGGCGCCAGGAAGGTGCTGACCGCGGTGCGCGAAGGCCACACCATCTTCCTCGCCAACACCGCCGAGATCATGCCCGGCGAATTTGCCCGTTCGGCCGATTTCTCGTTGCCGATAGAGCGCCTGAAGAAAGCGATCCGCACTGCTGCCGGAGACGACAAGGCGCATTTCTTCGACGCCACCCGCACCGCCACGGCACTTTTCGGCAATTCACTCGGCGCCAACATGTTCATGCTCGGCTTTGCCTTCCAGCATGGCGGTTTGCCGCTCTCCGCCGAGGCGGTCGAGAAGGCGATCGAACTCAATGGCGAAGCCGTGGCGATGAACATCGCCGCCTTCCGCTGGGGCCGTCGTGCCGCCCATCAGCCGGACTTCGTGCGCGGCCTCGTAGCCCAGCCGGGCCCAGCCGTCCCTGGAAAGACCGGCCACGCTGCTGACGTCGCGGAGACGCTGGACGACATCATTGCCCGCCGCGTCGCATTCCTGACCGCCTATCAGAACGGCGCTTATGGCAGGCGTTATGCCGAAAGACTGGCCCTGTTGCGCGCCGCCGAAGCGAAGGCGGTGCCCGGTTCGACCGCGGTGTCGGAAGCGGCAGCCAGGAACCTGTTCAAGCTGATGGCGATCAAGGACGAGTACGAGGTGGCGCGGCTCTACAGCGATGGCTCGTTTGCCGCCGAATTGGGCAAGCAATTCCAGAGCTACGACAAACTCGAATTCCACCTCGCGCCGCCGATCATGGGCCGGCTCGGCAATGACGGCAAGCCCAGGAAATCGAGTTTCGGCCCCTGGATGATGAAGGGTTTTCGCCTGCTGGCAGCGATGAAAGGCCTGCGCGGCACGGTCTTCGACCTGTTCGGCTACACCGCCGAGCGGCGCATGGAGCGACAGCTTCTGGCACAGTACGAGGCGGATCTAGAGCTAATCGCCGGAGCGCTGGCGCCAGCCCAGGTCGATGCGGCGGTTGCGCTGGCCTCGGTGCCGGCTCTCATTCGCGGCTATGGCCATGTCCGGCAAGCCAGTGCCGAACAGGCGGCCGGCGAGCGCTCGCGGTTGCTCCAGCGCCTCGCAAACGCACCGGCGGGGGCGGCACTTCGGGCCGCCGAGTGAAGGCCTTGTTTACCTGAAGCTCGATTTCCCGGTCTGTCCTGCTTTTGCGCTCTTGCGGCAACCGAGCCAAAGCCTCTGTTCTAAGCCTTTCTTAAGGCGGATGTGGGATGACGAGGCCTAGCGTTGGGCCGACGATATGGGCAGAACAAAGACCGAAAACATCCCGGCGGATGTTTATATCCAGTTTGTGCGGTCGTTGTTCGACAACGCTCACATGCTGGTGATTGGCGGCGTGTGCTACTGGATCCTAGGATTCATGATCTACTTGCGCACGCACGATTCATTGTTCCTGGCTTTTTCTTTTAGTCTGCTGTCAATCAGCCTTTTCCGCTATTTCGGCATTCGCGACTTCCAAAAGGCGGGCGGTGTAATAGCCAATGTCCAAGAGGCGCAGCAGTGGGAGCGCAACTATATCCTCAAGGGCAGCCTGCAGGGCCTCGGCCTGGGCGCGCTGTGCTTCATATCGATCTATGTGTATCCAGATCCCTTTGCCGAACTGGCCGCGACGTCGCTGGCCATCGCAACCCTGGTGACGGTTGTTGGCCGGAACTACGGATCTCCGCTCATGGTGCGGATTTTTTCCGTGACCTTCATTGGTCCGGCAGCACTTGCACTCTTGCTGCGCATGGATATCCCCTCGGTCGTTCTGGGGCTGATGATCATCCCCTTGACGTTTATCACGATCAACAGCGCCGACCACGTTCGCGACGTGCTTTTTTCGGCGGTCATCGGCCACAAGGAAGCGAAGAAGCTCGCGCACAGGTTCGATCGTGCCCTCAACACCATGTCACATGGCCTGGTCATGCTCGGCCCCGACGGCCGCGTCGCGGTAGCCAATGCCGAAGCTGCCCATCTGATGTCGCTCAAGTCCGGGGATGCGCTGCTTGGGCGATCCATCCACGGTCTTTTGATGCGTGGCGTCGCCGCGGGCATGTTGGCACCGAAGGATTGCCGCTACATCGAGGCCCAGTTGACGCGCGCCTTGCGCGAGGGCCGCGACCGCAAGGTGCTTGTTTCCCTCGCCAACGGCCAGCACTATGAATTTTCGGCACGCGAAGGCAGCCAGGAACTGGGCGTCATCACCTTCGAGGACGTGACGGGGCGCGTCGAGGCGGAAGACAAGATCCGCTTCATGGCGCGTTACGACAATCTTACCGGCCTGCCCAACCGTGCCTATTTCCACGAGTTGATCGGCGAGGCCATGGCGTCCGGCGACCGCGACCGTTTCTGCGGGCTGGCGGTGCTCGACCTCGACGACTTCAAAAGCGTCAACGACACGCTTGGACATCCGATCGGCGACGGGTTGATCTACGCCGTTGCCGAGCGGCTTGCAGCCATTGCCGGGCAAGGCATCACGGTCAGCCGTTTCGGCGGCGACGAATTCATGGTCTTCTTCGACCGAGTCGAGGATGAGAGCCATCTGACAAGCCAGCTCGACGAGATTTTCGCCGGACTGCAGGGGGAGGTGGACGTTGCCGGTCACGGCCTGCGTATCCAGGCCAGCGGCGGCGCGGTGCTGTCGCGGGTGAAGGATACCGATGTCGACGCCATGATCGTCAAGGCTGACCTGGCGCTCTACAAGGCCAAGGAACTCGGCAAGAACGGCTGGCGGCTATTCGAGGCGGCAATGGACGCAGCGTTCCGCAACCGTCAGCTGATGAAGGCGGATCTGCGCAGCGCGGTGGAAAACAAGGAATTGCGGGTAGTCTACCAGCCGATCGTGGCGATGAACACGATGCGCATCGCCGGTTGCGAGGCGCTCTGCCGCTGGGACCATTCCGATCTCGGGCCGATCTCGCCCAGCATCTTCATTCCGCTGGCCGAGGAAATGGGCATCATTTCCGAGATCAGCACCTTCGTGCTGCAGGCAGCCTGTACCGAATGCGCCAAATGGCCCGACCAGACCAGCGTCTCGGTCAATCTGTCCGCCAAGGATTTCCGCAGCCGCGATGTCATCCAGAAGGTTCGCGATGCGCTGGTGAGCTCCGGCCTCGCCGCTGGCCGGCTGGAAATCGAGGTCACCGAAACGGCGCTGCTCGACGACAAGTCGCTGACACGCCAGTACATCGAGGAATTGAAGCAGATTGGCGTGCGCATCGCTCTCGACGATTTCGGCACTGGCTATTCGAGCCTGAGCTATCTGCACAAGCTGCCGCTCGACAAGATCAAGATCGACCGCTCGTTCCTGATGGACGTCACCCAGAACCCGCGTTCGTTGGAACTACTCAAGGGCATCGTCAACCTGTCGCGGCCGCTGGGGCTTTCCGTGACCGTCGAAGGCGTCGAGACCTTCGAGCAGCTCAAGATCCTGGCCTTGCAGGTCAAACCCGATCTCGTTCAGGGCTTCCTGTTCGGTGCCGCGCTCAGTGCGTCGGGTATCGAGACGATGTCGAATGTCACTTGGCCTTTCGCCGCTGACCTGCGCCTCACTGGCAAACGGACAGCCAGTTAGCGCTGTGACCGACAGCTCAAGCGTTGGCTGAGCTCACGCACCTGTGTTGCTGGAGGTGCGATGTCTGGAGGCAATGATCCACATCCTTCTCAGGGCGCGTTCCTCATCAAATACATTCTCAAGTGGGCGGCTCAGCTGTTAAGGTTAACAGAAGGTAAATCAACAACATCTAAATTTCAGCTTGTGTCTCATCCTTACTCGAATAGCTTGTCCGTAGGCGGAATTTCGAGGACAGATGATGGATGCTGCAAGGGCTGCAAGCAATACGTCCGGCGCGGTCAGCGCAGCCGGGGATTCGGTGCTGAATCGATCGATTATGCAACTGCTGGAGCATGTCGATTATCGCCTCATCACCGGGGGTGAGGATTTGGAGGCGATTTACCGGCTTCGCTATAAATCCTATCTGCGCTCAGGCATGTGCGGCCCAATCGCCAGCGGGATGTTCGAGGATCGCTGGGACAATCTGCCCAATTCCTACCGGTTCGGTGTCTATTGCTATGGCGAATTGGTCAGCACGATCCGCTTCCATTACATTTCCAGCGAGCACCCGCATTCGCCCTCCGTCGATGCTTATCCGGAAATACTGATCGAGCGACTTGCCCGCGGAGAAACCTTCATCGACGGAACCCGCTTCGCAACCGATCCTGACGGTGCGCCGGCGCCCGGAGTGCTGCCTTTCCTGACCCTCAGGCTAGCCATGGTGGCCTCGCGCTATTTTGGCCAGAACTCGGTGCTTACGCCGGTCAAGATCGAGCATTCCAATTTTTATTCCCGTTACTTCAATGCCGTGCAGAGGACCGAGGGAAAAGTATTTCCGGGCGTTCTTACCAAGATCGCATTGTTCGAAATCCCCGCCGGCGAGAATATGCGACTGACGCTCGAACGGTTCCCATTCTTTAGGTCGACGCCGATGGAACAGCGGCTGATGTTTGCCAATCCGGCCATCAACCGACTGACACCCCTGTCGATTGTTCCAACAGCGAAATATTATCGCGACGCCGCCTGAGGCTTCCGATTTTTGCGGAGCGTCCGGAGCTTTCCGGCCAGACAGGCGTTCTGATGAAGGCGGCGCGTAGACGCTCCGCGTCTCCATTTCGACGGATTTGCCAGAAGGAACCCAACATGACCATTTCCACGCTAGCGCTCACCCCGCTCATCTCGCTGATCGCCGGCGTGCTGATCCTCGTCATGCCAAGGCTGTTGAACTATATCGTCGCGCTCTATCTGATCGTCGTCGGACTGCTCGGGCTTTTCCCGCATCTTGCCGGCTGAGGCAGCGCAAGCGCCCCGCCTCGACGCTTTCGAAGTATCTTTCCACATCAGGTGCCCGGATCCGATGTCGAGCCCCGGCGTCACGTCGGCAGCCGGCTTCAATTTTCCGTTGAGGCAGTTGTCGGCTGCGATGCGGCAATAGCGCCATTGCTCTCGGCCCGGCTTTTCGCTATGTGCCTGAAAGATGTCTTCGAAGGGGTATTCCTATGGCTGATCACTCGCCGACCGGTCCTGTCGAACTGGGCGCGAAGATGGACTATGCCGAGCATGATCGCACTTATGCGGGCTTCCTCAGGCTGGCCAAATACGGATCGCTTTTCTGCGGAGCCCTGCTCTTGGCGATGGCTTTCGGCTTTTTCGCGGGCGGCTTCTTCTCTGCTACCATCCTGTTCGCGCTGATTATGGCCGTCGGCGCCCTTATTCTCCGATAGATTTTCCGACTTTTTGTCCACGGCGCCGCCGCGAGGCCGGCCGGCGTCTTGCGGGAACGAGCTTCCGGCCGAAAGGATCATGCGGTGGGACAGACTGTTTTCATCCCTCGTGAGCTCGACGCGAACGAGCCGCGCGTCGCGGCTTCACCCGATACGGTGAAGCGGCTGGCGGCGCTGGGCTTCGAAATCGTCGTCGAAACCGGTGCAGGCACGAGATCGCGCATCCCCGACGAGGAATTCGCCAAGGCCGGTGCCGCTATCGGCAAGGCTTCCGATATCGCCAAGGCCGATGTGGTGCTGAAAGTGCGCCGGCCGACGGATCTCGAGCTGAAGAGCTACAAGCTAGGCACTGCGGTCATCGCCATCATGGATCCCTATGGCAACGATGCCGCCGTGGCAGCCCTTGCCAAGGCCGGCGTGACCGCATTCTCGATGGAATTCATGCCGCGCATCACCCGGGCGCAGTCGATGGACGTTCTGTCGTCGCAGGCCAACCTCGCCGGCTATCAGGCGGTGATCGACGGCGCTTCGGAATATGACCGGGCATTGCCGATGATGATGACTGCGGCAGGCACGGTGCCCGCGGCAAAGGTCTTCATCATGGGCGTCGGCGTTGCCGGCCTGCAGGCGATCGCCACCGCGCGCCGGCTTGGTGCGGTCGTCACTGCCACCGACGTTCGCCCCGCCGCCAAGGAACAGGTCGCCTCGCTCGGCGCAAAGTTCCTCGCGGTTGAGGACGAGGAGTTCAAGGCTGCCGAAACGGCCGGCGGCTACGCCAAGGAAATGTCGAAGGAATACCAGGCCAAGCAGGCGGCACTCACATCAGAGCATATCGCCAAGCAGGATATCGTCATCACCACGGCGCTGATCCCAGGCCGGCCGGCGCCGAAACTGGTTTCGGCGGCGATGGTCGCCTCGATGAAGCCGGGTTCGGTGCTCGTCGACCTGGCCGTCGAGCGGGGCGGCAACGTCGAGGGGGCCGAAGCCGGCAAGGTCGTCACCACGGCCAACAACGTCAAGATCGTCGGCCATCTCAATGTGCCCGGCCGCATCGCGGCGTCGGCATCGCTGCTTTACGCCAGGAACCTGTTCGCCTTCGTCGAGACGCTGGTCGACAAGACGACCAAGACGCTTGCCATCAATCGCGACGACGATCTCGTCAAGGCGACGATGCTGACCGACGGCGGCAAGGTGGTCCACCCTGCCTTTGCCAAGGCCGACCAGCAGCCGCCAAAGGGCCAACATGTCGAGCCGGCTGCAATCCCGGCCAAGGCCATGGTCGCCGATGCTTCGGCCAAGCCGAAGAAGGCCGCTCCCAAGAAGGCAGCCGCAGCCAGGTCGCCCTCGTCGAAGTCGAAAGGCATTGCGTGATGGATCAGACCCTGCAGAAAGCCCTCGACCAACTCGACCAGGCCTCCGCCGCCGTTCGGCTGGCGGTGCAGAATATGGCGGCCGCGCCCGGCGGCGCCGAGGCGGCGGGTGGTGCCGCGCACGCTTTATCCGGCGGTGCCATCGATCCCTTCGTTTTCCGTTTCGCCATCTTCGTGCTGGCGATCTTCGTCGGCTATTATGTCGTCTGGTCGGTCACCCCCGCTTTGCACACGCCGCTGATGGCCGTCACCAACGCCATCTCCTCGGTCATCGTCGTTGGCGCATTGCTTGCCGTCGGCATCGCGGCCTCCGGCATCGCCGCGGGCTTCGGCTTCGTCGCCTTGATGCTGGTCTCGGTCAACATCTTCGGCGGCTTCCTCGTCACCCAGCGCATGCTGGCCATGTACAAGAAGAAGGACAAGTAGAGCGCCATGAACGCCAACTTCGCGTCCTTCCTCTACCTTGTTTCAGGCGTCCTGTTCATCATGGCGCTGCGCGGGCTGTCGCACCCGACCACCAGCCGCCAGGGCAACCTCTACGGCATGATCGGCATGGGCATTGCCATCGCCACCACGCTGGCGCTGGCGACCCCGTCCGCCGGCCGCTTCGGCCTGATCGTGCTCGGCCTTGCAATTGGCGGCGGTGTCGGCGCCGTCACCGCGCGGCGCATTGCCATGACCTCGATGCCGCAGCTGGTCGCCGCCTTCCACTCGCTCGTCGGCCTTGCCGCCGTCATGGTGGCGGCCGCCGCCATCTATGCGCCGGAGAGTTTTGGCATCGGTACGGTCGCCGACATCCACGCCCAGGCGCTGATCGAGATGAGCCTCGGCGTCGCCATCGGCGCCATCACCTTCACCGGCTCGGTCATCGCGTTCTTGAAGCTCGATGGCCGCATGTCCGGCAAGCCGATCATGATCGGCGGTCGCCACTTCATCAACGCAGCCCTTGGCATCGCGCTGATCGTGCTGATCGTGCTGCTGGTTGCGAGCGAATCCAAGTTGGTGTTCTGGCTGATTGTGGCGGCCTCGCTTGTCCTTGGCGTCCTCTTGATCATCCCGATCGGCGGCGCCGACATGCCGGTCGTCGTGTCGATGCTCAATTCGTATTCGGGCTGGGCGGCGGCCGCACTCGGCTTCACGCTCGGCAATCTGGCGCTGATCATCACCGGCGCGCTGGTCGGCTCGTCCGGCGCGATCCTGTCCTACATCATGTGCAAGGGCATGAACCGAAGCTTCATCTCGGTCATTCTCGGCGGCTTCGGCGGCGAGACTACCGCCACGGCGGATGACGGCATCGAGCGCACGGTCAAGCAGGGTTCGGCAGACGACGCCGCCTACCTGATGATGAACGCCCAGAAAGTCATCATCGTGCCGGGCTACGGCATGGCGGTCGCCCAGGCGCAGCACGCGCTGCGCGAAATGGCCGACAAGCTCAAGGCCAACGGCGTCGACGTGAAGTACGCCATCCATCCGGTCGCCGGCCGCATGCCCGGTCACATGAACGTCCTCTTGGCCGAAGCCAACGTACCCTATGACGAAGTGTTCGAGCTTGAGGACATCAACTCCGAATTTGCGCAGGCCGACGTCGCCTATGTCATCGGCGCCAACGACGTCACCAACCCGTCCGCCCGCGACGACAAGTCGTCGCCGATCTATGGGATGCCGATCCTCGACGTCGACAAGGCTCGCACCTGCCTGTTCGTCAAGCGCTCGCTCGGCTCCGGCTATGCCGGCATCGACAACACGCTGTTCTACAAGGACGGCACCATGATGCTGCTCGGCGACGCCAAGAAGATGACCGAAGAAATCGTCAAGGCGATGGATCACTGATCGGCGATCGGCACTGAGACAAGCCAAGGAGCGCCCGGCCTCGTGCCGGGCTTTTTCTTGGCGTGTCGGCTGTTCGGGGCTACGATAACGAATTCCTGTCCCGCTGACGGGATTGTCGTCAACGGAGACGTTGGTGCCCGACCCAATAGCATCGCCGCCCACTGGGAAAGCGCCGCGCAAGCTTGGCCAGGCGGTGGTGATCGTGCATGGCATGGGCGAACAGCGGCCGATGGACACGCTGCGCGGCTTTGTCCAGGCTGTCTGGAGCCATGACCCCGCCCGCGCGCCGTTTTATGCCCGAGTCGCCGATCCGGCCGACCCCGCCGGCGCGAAGATCAACCAGAGCTGGATCACACCCGACAGCCGGACAAATTCATACGAACTTCGCCGCATCACCACGCCTTATGATGTAGATGGCCGTCGCACCGATTTCTACGAGCTTTACTGGGCCGACATCACCCAGGGCACGACCCGGGGGCGGCTCGCCGCCTGGGTGACAAATCTGCTGTGGCGCAGGCCGACCGATATTCCTCCCGACGCCCGCCAGCTCTACATCGTCACGCTTCTTGCCGTCATCGTCGCCCTGTGCGCGGCGCTCGCGCTCGCGACGTCGGTTTGGCAGCAGCATATCTCCTTGGCCGCCGGCCTGCTCGTCACCATCCTGGCTTCGCTGATCATCTGGTTGGTGGACCGGTTCGGCATTCCCTATTTCGGCGATGTTGCGGCCTATATGCGTGCGGAAGCGGCGACCGTCGAGAAGCGAGCGCTGATCCGCGATCGCGGCCTGCGGCTGCTGAAACGTCTGATGATGGACGATGCCTACGACCGGATCGTGCTGGTTTCGCACAGCCTTGGATCGATGATCGCCTATGATCTCCTGCAGATATTGTGGGCCGATTTCAGGCCCCGAGAACTGGAGGCCATCCGCGACAGGGCCAAACTGAAAGCGATCCGTGCCATCGACAAGGCGACCCTTGTTGCCGATGGCTCCGCATGGCCCAGCAAGCTGGACGACCTCGCCGGCTTCCGACGTGATCAGTGGGAGCTCTACCGGCAACTGCGAACTGCGGATGCCGACCATCCGCTGCCATGGAAGATCAGCGATTTCATCACACTCGGCAGTCCGCTGACCCACAGCGAGTTTCTGGTGACGAACAATCTCGCGGAATTCAGGCGCGGCATGGCCGAGCGACTGTTCTCGGCATGCCCGCCGATTGCCGAAGGGCCAGCGGCCGGTGGCACCGTGCTTTATCAGGAGGGACGCAGCCCGTCAGGCAAACCGCGGCGAGCGGTGCATCACGGCGCGGTGTTTGCCGCGACGCGCTGGACCAACATCTTCGACGGGGGCAATGGCTGGTTGACGGGCGACCCGATTTCGGGACCGATGGCTGAAAAGTTCGGCCCCGGCGTGGAGAATATCCAGGTCGAGCTGCGCGGTTCCCTCGGCCGCATCTTCACCCACACACTGTACTGGTCGTTGACGGCGACCGGCGTCGAGGCCGGCGCTCGGCCGCGCTCGCACCTTGCCGTGCTGCGCGATGCTGTCGACCTCGGCCGCAAACTGGAGCCGAGTAAGCCACCGCCGGCGTAAGAATGGGTCTGGCTCAAATGTCCAGGTTGGCGACCGACAGCGCGTTGTCCTGGATGAATTCGCGCCTCGGTTCGACTTCATCGCCCATCAGCCGCGAGAACAGACTGTCCGCATCGGTCGCGTCATTGACCTTGACCTGCAGCAGCGAGCGCACGTTCGGATCGAGCGTGGTCTCCCAGAGCTGTTCGGCGTTCATTTCGCCGAGACCTTTGTAGCGTTGCATGGTCAGGCCCTTGCGGCCGGTCGCAAAGACGGCATTGAGCAGCGCCAGCGGCCCCGAGATGGTTTCGGAGACATCCTTGCGGCGCAGCACCGGCGGCGACCCATAGACCTCGCTGAGGCGCTGAGCGTAGCGGTCGAGCTGGCGTGCATCGGCCGAGTTGATCAGCGCCAGATCGAGATGCGCGTATTCCTTGACGCTGCGCACCGTGCGCTCGAACACATAGCCGCCGACACCTTCATTCGAGGTCGACATGCGGCCGGTCCAGCCGCGCTCGGTGTCCTCGGCGATGATGTCGAGGCGTTTTGCAATCCGCTCCGCCATGGCATTGGCGCGGCCAAGATCGGTGAAGACGTCCGGGTTGAGCCCGCCGGCGATCGCCGCCTGTTCGACCACGCCCCTGTTATAGCGTGTATGCAGGCCGTTGATCAGCTGGCGCACGGCCAGCGCATCATCGATGGCGCCGCGCAGGTCCTGCCCGGCGCGCACTTCGCCGGAGCCGAGCGTAAGCGACGCTTCCTCCAGCCCCGAACCGATCAGGAACTCCTCGAAGGCGCCTTCGTCCTTGATGTATTGAGAGCTCTTGCCGCGCGTCACTTTGTAGAGCGGCGGCTGGGCGATGTAGAGATGGCCGCGCTCGATCAATTCCGGCATCTGGCGGAAGAAGAAGGTGAGCAGCAAGGTGCGGATATGGGCGCCGTCGACGTCGGCGTCGGTCATCAGGATGATCTTGTGATAGCGCAGTTTGTCGGCGTTGAACTCATCCTTGCCGATCGAGGTGCCGAGCGCGGTGATCAGCGTGCCGATCATGTCGGAGCCGAGCATGCGGTCGAAGCGCGCCCGCTCGACATTGAGGATCTTGCCGCGCAAGGGCAGGATCGCCTGGTTCTGGCGCGAACGCCCACCCTTGGCCGAGCCGCCGGCGGAATCGCCCTCGACGATGAAGATTTCGGATTTTGCCGGGTCGCGTTCCTGGCAATCGGCCAGCTTGCCGGGCAGGGAAGTGACGCCGAGCGAACTCTTGCGGGTGATGTCACGCGCTTTGCGTGCCGCTTCACGCGCCGCCGCTGCCTGAATCACCTTGTCGACGACCACCTTGCCCTCTGCCGGGTGCTCCTCCAGCCAGGTGCCAAGCGCTTCGTTGACCAGTCCTTCGACAACGGGCCGGACTTCCGACGAGACCAGCTTGTCCTTGGTCTGCGAGGAGAATTTCGGGTCGGGAACCTTGACCGACAGCACCGCCGTCAAGCCTTCGCGGCAATCGTCACCGATCAGCGAGACCTTTTCCTTCTTCGTTAGGCCCGAGGAGTCGCCATACCCGGTGATCTGGCGCGTCAGCGCGCCGCGAAAGCCGGCTAGATGTGTGCCGCCATCGCGCTGCGGGATGTTGTTGGTGAAGGCCAGCACGTTCTCGTGGTAGCTGTCGTTCCACCACATCGCCACTTCGACGGTTATCCCGTCGCGCTCAGCCTTGATAGCGATCGGCTTGTCGATCAACGGCTTCTTGACCCGGTCGAGATATTTGACGAATTCTTCCAGTCCGCCATCATAGTGCAGTTCATGGCGCACGACGTCGGCGTGACGGGCGTCGCTCAGGACGATGCGCACGCCGGAATTGAGGAAAGCAAGCTCACGCAGCCGGTGTTCCAGCGTCCCGAAGTCGAATTCGACCATGGTGAAGGTCTCGGTCGACGGGAAGAAGGTGATCTCGCTGCCGCTGCGCCCTTCATAGGTGCCCGGCTGCTTGTCCTGCTCATAGCTGCCTGTCGCCTTCAGCGGCGCGTCGGCATTGCCATGCGTGAAGCTCATCTCGAAGATCTGGCCGTTGCGGCGGATTTTCAGTTTCAACCAAGCCGAAAGCGCATTGACCACCGAGACGCCGACGCCATGCAGGCCGCCCGAGACCTTGTAGGAGTTCTGGTCGAACTTGCCGCCGGCATGCAGCTGAGTCATGATCACTTCAGCCGCCGAAATGCCTTCTCCGGTGTGGATATCGGTCGGAATGCCGCGCCCATTGTCGATCACGGTGACCGAACCGTCGGGATTCAGCGTCACGGTGACGAGGTCGGCATGACCGGCCAGCGCCTCGTCGATCGCATTGTCGACCACCTCATAGACCATGTGATGCAGGCCGGAACCGTCGTCGGTGTCGCCGATATACATGCCGGGGCGTTTGCGGACAGCATCCAACCCCTTCAAAACCTTAATGGAATCGGCGCCGTATTCGGCTTCAGCGCCGCTGATGTTGTCGATCTGATCGCTCATGAAAACCTGTTGTCTGGATGCCGCTCGCACGGCGCGGAAAATTGGCCCCGAATCGCGCCTCTGATATGCACTAGATATAGGCGCTAAAGGCGGTTTTTCCAAGGTTTGCAGGCATTTCCCCGGGAATGAGCCGGCTGTCCATGACGCGCTCTCGCCAGGCCTTATCTGGCTTTGGCCAGCCGGTCCCTGAGAAACTTGATCATGAACTTGTAGCGCGGCGCCAGCCGCCCGGTCCGATCAAGTTCCAGCGTCATGTCGAGCGCCCGGGAAAGCACGGCCTTGGGGCTTTTCGCGACCTGGGCGTAGTCGACATAGGCAACCACCAGATCACGCTGCCAGGTGGCGTTGTTCGGGTCGGCCTGGGCAAGCTGCTGGCGGATGTCGAGACTGTCCTGGAAGGCTTGCCGTGCACCCCTGATGTCGTGTTGCTTGGCCTTGAGCATGCCGATCTCCGACAGCGTGATCGACAGGTCGCGCTGCCAGTCGGCATTGGCCGGATCAAGCTTGGCCAGCCGGTCTGCGATGACGAAACTGTCGGTGTAGGCCCTGAGCGCACCCGCCCGGTCGCCTTGGATCGCCAGAATGCCGGCGACCTTTTCGAGGCTGACGGAGAGGTCGCGCTGCCAATCCGTGTTGTTTGGGTCGCCAGCCGCCAGCGCGCGGGCCAGTTCGAGAGCTTGCCTGTAGGCCGACAGCGCATCCGGCCATTTCTCCTGGTCGCTCAGCGCATTGCCGATCTTGGCGTAGCCGACCGACAGGTCGCGCTTCAGCTCGCTGTTGTCCGGATCGCGCACCACCAGCCGCTCGACGATCGACTGGCTGGCCCGATAGGCCGCGAGCGCGCCAACCGCATCGCTGCGCTCGCGCTTGAGGTCGCCGATCGTCGTATGGCTGACAGAGACGTCGCGCTGCCGCCCTGGATCCTGTGGATTCTTGTTGGCCAGCGCCAGCCGGATATCCAAGCTTTGCTCATAGGCCGCCTGCGCATTGTCCAACTGGCCGGCGGTACGCGCCAGCGCGCCGATCTCGTCATAGCTGATAGTCAGGTCGCGCTGCAGCTCCGCGCGCTCCGGCTCGTTGTCGGCAAGCTGCTTCTTGACCGACAGGCTTTCCTGGTAGATCTGCGCGGCCCCGGCCAGGTCGCCTTGCGTCACCAGCACATCGCCGATCTTGTCGTCGGCCGTGGCGAAGTCGCCGAACCATGGCAGACGATCGGGCTCGGCCGCGGTCAAATCCCGGAGCATGGTTCTGGCGGCCTGATAGTTCTCAAGCGCTTCCGGCAGGTCGCCCTGCACCAGCCTGATGTTGCCGAGCTTGATGTGGCTGACGGCAAAATCGCGCTTGACGCTCGGATCTCTTTCATGGGCCGAACGCAGCTCGAGATTGGATACAAGCGCCGTAAAGGCGCGGCCTGCGGCATCGGTGTTGCCGACGAGCGTATAGAGCTTGCCGAGGTCGTCCAGCGTCCGGATCTGGCGGTCGGCGTCGTCCAGCGCCAGCGAGGTTTGCCCGGCCTCGCCGAAAAGGGCCAGCACCGATTCGTAGTCCTTGATGGCCGTGGCGTAGTCGAGATCGGCTCGTGCCGCACCGCCTGACAGGAAACGCGTCGCCGCCTCGGACAGCGTGCGGCCGACGAAATTGGCCCTCAAGGCGTTGCGCGAGACGTTGTCGATATCGGCGGCCTTGGCGAGGATGGCGCGCGCGCTGTCGAAGGCGCCGAGCGATAGCTGCTCCTCGGCCTGCCGGCGCAGTTCCGTCACTTGCGGATCATCGGAGGCGAGCGTCCTCATTTCGCTGCGCACCTTGACGAAGGCGTCGGCCGCCTCATGCAGCCTGGCATTCAGGCTGTCCGCCGATAGGTGGCTGGCGTCGGAGCTGATCAGCGCGCCATAGAGCGGCGCCAGCGGCATGTCGGCATCGCTGGCTATCTGCTCGACCTCGCCGCGCATCTGAGGCGTCACGTCGGCCATGGCGAGCAGCAGGCGCTCGCGCTCCGGCAGCTGTTTCTTGGCCGCTACGGCAAAGAACAGCTTCGGCAGGCCGCTCTCGACATAGGGCAGCTGCTTGCCGCGCGACAGGTCATAGACCTCCTGCTGCACCAGCGTCAGCACCGAGCGGATCTCGATCCCGTCAGTGCCGAGATATTTGGTCAGCGCTGTCGTGAACGGCGAATTCTCGCCGGTTCCGTCGGCCGCCGTCTCACCTGGCGCTGCCGAAAAGGCGAACAGGATGTTTTCGGCGCGGCCAATTCGGCCGAGCCCCGGCCTAACTTTCTCCGCGACATCCTTTGCCAGCGATGTCGCGCCTCGACCTTCGCTCACCGTGCCCGAAAACGGATCGCTGCGGCAGGCGTCGAGCATGATCAGGCCGACCTTGGCTGTGGCGGCCACTGCGTCGCGCACCTCCTCCAGCGGCAGGCTGGTCTTCTCCAGCGCATCGAGCGAGGAGGCGTCGGCATCGACCGGCAGCAGCCGGTTGTCGCCTGATATCTCGACGCCGTGGCCGGAGAAATAGACCAGCGCCACGTCGGCGCCTCTGGCATCCTGGCGAAAATCGTCGAGCGCGCGGCGCATGCGCCGCAGATCGCGATTGGTTTCGAGAACGACCTCGAAGCCGAGCTTCTTCAGCGCCGCCTCCATTGCCTCGCCGTCATGGACCGGTTTGGCGAGCGGCCGGATCAGCCGGTAGTTATCGGTGGCGATGACCAGCGCCACGCGCCGCTCCGCCATCGCAGCGGCGGTGGTCGTGAGCATCAGCAGCAAGGCAAACAGCAAGCGCAAGTCGAACTGCCTCCCCGGCTCGTTCATCTGTGCGAACATTCCATCTCTTTATGGTATGAGCAAGCCGGGCTTTTGGCGCAAGGCCGGCGCGTCAGGCAGCCCGCATCGGCTTCAACGCCTCGCTCCAGCGCAGCAGCTCGTCGAGCATGGTCTTGGCGCCGCCCTGCACCTGCTCGCTGGCGTTGAAAGCGCCTTTCTCGTCGAGCAGTTTCTGATACATCGGCAGCGCGACACCTTCCGGGATCGGCATGACGCCCACCGAGGTCAGCAGCGGCTTCAGCGCCTGCGCCGCGCGCAGGCCGCCGGAGACGCCGCCATAGCTGAAAATGCCGGCTGGCTTGTATTTCCATTCGCGCAACAGATAGTCGATCGCATTGACGATCGCCGGCGCCACGAAATAATTGTATTCCGGCGCCACGAAGACAAAGGCGTCGGCGGCATCGATGGCTTTCGACCAAGCCTTGGTATGGTCGTTCTGGTATTTGCCAAGCCTTGGATGGTGCGGCTCGTCCAGCACCGGCAGATTGAACGCCGCGATGTCGGTCAGCATCGGCTCGAATTTCCCGTGTTCGCGCGCGAATCTCTCCAGCCAGTCGGCGAAAACCGGTCCGGCGCGGCCTGGCCGCGTGCTGCCGATGATGATGTTCAACTGGTGCTTCAAGGCTGGCTCCCAAGGCTGGCGGTATCTGTTGGTGACCGTGACCTATGGCAGAGCATGGCCGCGGACAAGGCGACACCGCCAGGAGGGCGGTCACAATCGGCTGAACGGACTGTCTGCCGCACATCCCAGGCCGGACAATTTGCGTCTGCCGTTCGGTCACATGGACGCCCGGATCGCGAGTCACTACATTGTGGTATCAGCGGAGCAGCTCATGGACGTCCAGCCCGCCCCCTTTGTTCCCCCGGCGCCGAAGCCGCGCACGACGCCTCCCTCGACGCTGGAGATGATCCGCATCGTCTACCGCAACCCGCTCGAACTGTGGGGGGAGCATACCTACAACGAGCCCTGGATTTCGGCGAGTGGCGTTGGTGGACATCTGATTGTTGCCAACGATCCCGGCCTGATCCGCCACGTGCTGGTCGACAACGCCAAGAATTACAAGATGGCGACTGTGCGCCAGAAAATCCTGCGGCCGATCCTGCGCGACGGCCTGCTGACCGCCGAGGGCGAGGTGTGGAGGCGGTCGCGCAAGGCGATGGCGCCGGTGTTCACGCCGCGCCATATCTTCGGCTTTGCCCAGCCGATGCTTCGGCGCACGCGGGAGTTCGTCACGCGATATGAAGGCGGCAGCATATCCGACATCGCCCATGACATGACGCTGCTCACTTACGACATCCTGGCCGAAACGCTGTTCTCGGGCGAGATCGCGGGCGGGCCCGGCAGTTTCGCCAACGAGATCGACCGCCTGTTCGAGACGATGGGCCGCGTCGATCCGCTCGACCTGTTGCGCGCGCCCGACTGGCTGCCACGCCTGACCCGCATCCGCGGCCGCAAGACCATGGCCTATTTCCGCAAGATCGTCACTGATACGGTCAAGATGCGCGAGGAGAGATTCAAGCGCGATCCCGATGCCGTGCCGCAGGATTTCCTGACGCTGCTGCTCAAGGCCGAAGGCCCTGATGGGCTGACGCGAGCCGAAGTCGAGGACAACATCATCACCTTCATCGGCGCCGGCCACGAGACTACGGCGCGCGCGCTTGGCTGGACGCTCTATTGCCTTGCGGAATCGCCGTGGGAGCGCAACCGGGTCGAGCAGGAGATCGACCGCGTGCTGGCGAGCGAGCCCGATCCGACGAAGTGGCTCGATGCCATGCCGCTGACGCGCGCTGCCTTCGACGAGGCGCTCCGGCTCTATCCGCCGGCGCCGTCCATCAACCGCGAGCCGATCGAACCAGAAATGTGGAAGGATCTCTATATCCCGAAGCACACCGCCGTGCTGGTGATGCCGTGGGTCGTCCACCGCCACCGGAAGCTTTGGGACAGGCCGGATGCCTTCCTGCCGGAGCGCTTCCATCCGGGAAACCGCGAAAAGATCGACCGCTTCCAGTATCTGCCGTTCGGTGCGGGCCCGCGCGTCTGCATCGGCGCCAGCTTCGCCATGCAGGAGGCGATCATCGCGCTGGCGATCATGCTGTCACGCTTCCGCTTCGACACCACCGCGGAGACGAAACCGTGGCCGGTACAGAAACTCACCACCCAGCCGCAAGGCGGCTTGCCGATGCAGGTCACGCCCCGCTAGGCTGACAGCCTTCAAGCTGAATGAATCATGCCGCGGGCTTGCGCTGGAACTGGCCGGCGGCGCGGTAGCGCCAGAGGTAGCTGGGCACGATCGTCGCGATCGATTGCGGCTGGATGCCAAGCCCGGCGAGTGTCCGGTTGGCCTTGACCGCCGCGTCCGACACGATGTTGTGCTCGCGCAGCTGTATCACCTGGTCCTTGGTCAGCAGCGGATTGGGCAAGAGGCCGAGGATCGAGGCCAGGATGTTGGCAACCCACCACGGCACCGGCACCAGCATCCGCTTGCGTTCGATCACCTGGAGCAACTCTTCCATGCATTCCTTGAAGGTGAGTACCTTGGGGCCGCCGAGTTCATAGATCTGACCGCCATCGACCTTGCCGTCGACCGAGCGCGCCACTGCTTCGGCGACGTCGCCGACATAGACAGGCTGGAATTTGGTCTGGCCGCCGCCGATCAGCGGCAGCACCGGCGAATAGCGCGCCATGTTGGCGAAGCGGTTGAAGAAGGCGTCTTCGGGCCCGAAATTGATCGATGGCCGGAAGATCACGGCGTCCTTGATCGTCTCCAGGACGGCCTTTTCGCCGAGCGCCTTGGTGCGCGCATAGTCCGATGCGGAGTTCAGGTCGGCACCCAGCGCCGAAATATGGGTGAGGCCGGCGCCGACGGCGCGCGCTGCCTCGGCCACGGCGCGGGCGCCGAACTCGTGGACGGCGGGGAATTTCTGCCGGCCGCTCTCATGCAGGACGGCGACCAGATTGACGACGTGGTCGGCACCCTGCACGGCACGGTCTACCGACCAGCGCACGCGCACATTGGCCTGCACCGGCTGGATCTGGCCGACATTGCCGAGCGGCTGCAGATGGCCGGCGAGATCTGGCCGCCGGCAGGCGACCCGGATGCGATAGCCGCGCTTGGCCAGCGCGCGCACGACATGGCGGCCGACAAAGCCTGACCCGCCAAAGACGACGACGAGCTTTGGGGTCTGCAGGATTTCGGTCATGGCTGGCTCCGGCGCTCGCAAGCTTGGCTGAAGCCGTTTCATAATCGGTTTCGCGCCAAAGGCAAAGGGTGACGCGTGGTCGCTGCCGGCCTTATCAGAACGCCTTGCCGATGCGAGCGTCTGCCGAATGGCGGTTGCCGCCGCGAATGGCGAAGAACAGCAGGATCGCCACCCAAAGAAGTGGATGCAAAAAGCAGAAAACCCCGCCGAGGCGGGGCTTTCCGGGCTGCATCCATGCGAAGTCAGGGGACCGACGGAGCGGCCTGACCTGAGACGGTGTCAGGAGGGCGAAAAGCAAGTACGCCCACCCCAGCCCTGAACATCCGACATGGTGCCGCCGATCTTCTTGCAGGCCGCGATGAAGTCGGCGCTGCGGTTGGCGGTTTGGTGCCCCCGGTGTGGATCGGGCAAGCTCGCCTTGCCCTGGACAAAGCTGGGTCGCGGCGGCGCGCAGAAAGGTTCAGCGGGGCGCAAAGAAAATTGCACCGCGCCACACTTCAAGCGGGCAGATCCAAGATAACTATCGGATATCTAATGGATTATTCAGGAGGAGTAGCGGGCGGCGAATTCGGAAATGCGCTGCACCACGGCCTTGGACGCGGTGATGCCGCGCGCTTGCGCCTTCTCTGTGGCCTCAGCGCGGGCACGACCGGGCACGTGCACGCCGAAGCGCCGCCGCAGCCGGTCGAGCTGGTCCTTCATCCGCTGCTCGAAATCCGGATCGAGCAGCTTGGGTTCGATGGCAAGGACGAACAGCCCGGTGCCCGGACTGTCCGGTCCGCCGCCGAACCATGGCGCGTCGAGCGACCAGTTGGCGCCCGACAGGCCCGCCGCCAGCACTTCGACCATCAGCGCGATGTTGGCGCCGCGCTGGCCGCCGAAGGCAAGCATGGCACCCTTCATGGCGGCGGCCGGATCGGTGGTCGGGTTGCCGCTGACGTCCAGCGCCCAGCCTTCGGGGATTGTCTTACCGTCCTCGGCGGCCTTGCGGATGTTGACGAAGGCGGTGGCGCTCGACGACTGGTCGATGACGAGCGGCGCGCCGTCGGCGGCGGGTGCGGCAAACGACATCGGATTGGTGCAGTAGACCGGCTTCACCGAGCCGGAGCCGGCGAGCACGGCCGGGCCGTTGGTGGCGGCGAACGACACCAGCCCCTGTGCTGCCAGCCGGCCGGTAAAATAGCCGAGCGCGCCGCATGTATAGGCGTTCTTCTGCGAGAAGATGGCGACGCCGAACAGTCTTGCCGTCTTGGCGAGGTCGTCGATGGTGCGGTCGAAGCCGGTATGCGCCAGCCCGCCGCGCGCATCGGAGAGGTAGATCGCCAACGCCGGCCGGGTGATCACCGGGTCTGCGTTGCCGTCAATGCGTCCGGCTTCCAGCGCCTCGAGGTAATCGATGAAATGCGAAAACCCGACGGAGGAAACCCCTTCTGACTCGGCTGATATGATCGAAGCGGTTAGCGATTGTGCCGCTTCCTCATTGGCGCCGGCGCCGAGTGCCGCCATCCGGCACAGTCCTTTTGCCTGATCGAGACTGAGTTGCATCACAATGAGTTCCTGGGCGAATAGCGAATGGCGAGTAGGGAGTAGCGGAAATAGCGGAAATATCGAGTGCTTACTATTCGCTATTCGCTATTCGCTATTCGCTAACTCGCTAACTCGCTAGCCGATCTTGTTCGGGATCCTGGCTTCGATCCGGCCGAAGGCGAAGACCAGAATACCGGTGATCGTCATGTAGATCAGCGCCAGCAGCAGCAAGGGTTCGTAGGTGAGGTAGGTATCCTGCCGCACCTTGGACGAAACGGCGAAGATGTCGATCACGCTGATCGTCGCCACCAGCGGCGTCGACTTCAATTGCAGCACGGTCTCGCCGGTCAGCGTCGGCAGCGCCCGGTAGATGGCTTGCGGCAACCAGATGCGCCGGAATGCCTTCCAGCGGCTCATGCCGAAGGCGCGGGCGGCCTCGAGTTGCCCCTTGGGCACGCCGGCAAAGGCGCCGCGCATCACTTCACCTTCATAGCCGGCAAAAGACAAGGTCAACGCCAGCACGCCATAGGGCCAGGCTTGCCGCAGATACGGCCACATCCAGGATCCACGGATCCACGGATATTGTGGAAACAGCGAGCCCAGGCCGTAGTAGAGCAGCCACAGTTGGATCAGCAGCGGCGTGCCCCGGATCACAGTGCAGAACACCCTGGCGGGCGCGGCGAACCAGAAGGAGCCGGCGGCCTGCGCCAGCCCGAGCGGCACGGCGAGCAGGAAGCCCAGAATGCAGGTGACGGCCAGGATCCACAGCGAGCGCCAGATGCCGATCAATCCCATCTCATAATATTGCGGCAGCCAGTCCCAGCGCATGAAAAACGCCGCCGACAGAACCAGCCCGAGTGCGATCAGGATCAGCACGATGCGGTGCGGCTGCAGCCACAGCGACGTCCGCGCGACGACGTTGATGATAGCCGCCTCGTTGGCCATCAGCGCGCCTCCTTCAGCGAAGGCATGCCGCGCCGCGACCAGGCCTCGACCCGGCCGATGAGGAGGTTGGAAAACAGCGACAACAGCAGATAGAGCACGCCCGCGGCGAAGAAGAAGGTGAAATAGGCCTTGGTGACGCCGGCGGCCTGCCGCGTTGCCAGCGCCAGCTCGTAGAAGCCGACGACCGCCAGCAGTGCAGTGTCCTTGGTGGCGATCAGCCAGAGATTGGCGAGGCCCGGTATGGCGAAGGGCAGCATTGCCGGCAAGGTGATGCGCCGCAAGAGAAGGCCGGGAGACATCCCATAGGCGCGGGCGGCTTCGATTTGCCCTTGCGGAATGGCCAGGATCGCGCCGCGTATCACCTCGGTCGAATAGGCGCCCTGGACAAAGCCGAGCACGGCGATGCCGGCGGCAAGGCCACTGATGTCGACGCGCTGATAACCCATTGCCGTCAGCGCCTGGTTGATCAGGTCGGTTCCGGCGTAATAGAGCAGCAGGATCAGCACCAGTTCGGGCACGGCGCGCACGATGGTGGTGTAGACCACCAGCAGGTCGCGCACCACCGGGCCGCCATAAAGCTTGCCGTAGGCGCCGCAGGTGCCGATCAAAAGACCGAGACATGTGGCGCCCAGCGCGATCTCGATCGAATGCAGCAGTCCAACCAAAAGGGTCCCGCCCCAGCCCGGCGCATTGGGCGAGAGAAGTTCGATGATGCCGGCCGCCGAGGCCGAAAGAAATGCGTCGATCAGCGTCGCCCCCGGATTGCTGGCTCTAACCACCGACGGCTGCGTCGGCGGCAAACATGCCTGGGAAAGATCGGGCAGGAGGGCATGGCGCTGACGCCATGCCCCTCGGCTCATGCGAGGATTGTCAGTTCGACTGCGCGCCGCCGCCGCCGTAAATGTCAAAATCGAAGTACTTCTTCGAGATCTCGTCGTATTTGCCGTTGGCGCGGATCGCCTTGATGCCGGCGTTGATCTTGTCCTTCAACTCGGTGTCTTCCTTGCGCACGCCGGCGCCGACGCCCGGTCCGAGCACTTCGTCATCCGGTGCCACCATGCCCTTCAGATCGCAGCAGGCCTTGCCCTGGTCCGATTTGAGAAATTCGCCAAGCGCGATGGAATCGGCCTGCACCGCGTCGAGGCGGCCGGCCGCAAGATCGTTGTTGGCTTCGTCCTGGGTCTGGTATTCCTTGATTTCCGCCGCTCCGGTGAAGTGCTTCTTGGCGTAGACGGCGTGCACGGTCGACACCTGAACGCCAATGACCTTACCCTTGAGGTCGTCCGGAGTGGCGCCGAATTTCTGGTCCTTTGGCCCGATGATCGCCGTCGGCGTGTTATAATATTTGTCCGAGAAGTCGATCGTCTTCTTGCGCTCGTTGGTGATCGACATCGAGCTAACGATGAGGTCGATCTTCTTCGTCGTCAGCGCCGGAATGATGCCGTCCCAGGCAACCGGGGTGATGACGCAGTCAAGCTTCTCTTCGGCGCAGACGGCGTCGATGAACTCGATCTCCCAGCCGACCCACTTGCCTGATGCATCGGGCGAGGTGAAGGGTGGATAGGGTTCGGCGGCGACGCCGATCTTGACCGGATCGGCCTTGGCCACGCCCATCGCAGCGACGCCGAGCAGCAGCGCTGCGGCGAATGTCTTCAGAACGGTCTTCATTTCACGACTCCCAGTTTGTTGTTGGTTCCCGGTTTCTCCCGCCCCGGCCTGTTCCTAGCCGATGTTGCGGATGAACTGTTTCAGCCTTTCGGATTTCGGTGCGCCGAATATCTGCTCCGGCGGCCCCTCTTCCTCGACCAACCCGTTGTAGAGGTAGACGACATGCGTCGCGACCTCACGGGCAAACTTCATCTCATGGGTGACCAGCACCATGGTGCGGCCTTCGCGTGCCAGGTCGCCGATCACCTTCAGCACTTCGCCGACCAGCTCAGGGTCCAGCGCCGAGGTCGGCTCATCGAAAAGCATGACGCGCGGATTGATGGCCAGCGCCCGGGCGATAGCGGCCCGCTGCTGCTGGCCGCCCGACAGATAGGCCGGATAGACGTCGCGCTTTTCGGCAAGGCCGACGCGGGCGAGCAGCTTTTCGGCCTCTGCGATCGCCACATCGCGCTTGACGCCAAGCACGTGCACCGGAACCTCGATGACGTTCTCGATCAGCGTCATGTGGCTCCACAGGTTGAAGTTCTGGAACACCATGCCGAGCTTGGAACGGATGCGCTCGATCTGCTTGCGATCGGCCGGAACCGTGTGGCCGTGGCTGTCGGCCTTGAGCTTGATCTCTTCGCCATTGACCCGGATGACACCGCTGGTCGGATTTTCCAGGCAGTTGATGCAGCGCAGCAGCGTCGACTTGCCCGAGCCTGAGCCACCGATAATGGCGATCACCTCGCCGTCACGCGCCGACAGGGACACGCCCTTCAGCACATGCAACTCACCGAACCTCTTGTGCAGGTTCTCGACATGGATGGCTTCGGCGGCGCCGTCCTGCGCCGTGTATTTCAGTGCGGATGCGGCGCTTGTAACCGTCATCCCTTCGACGCTCCGCGGCGCGGTAGAATCGGTCGCTGCTGGTATCTTTTACCCATTACCCGTCACTGACAGAGTTCCCATTCTCAGGATGGACCGTTCCGCTTGCCTCCGTCAACCATGGTTTTTGGACTATTGATCGGAGCTTGCCGTAGTGGTTAGTGGCGGCAACGAACGTTTCGGGAGAATTGAGTGGGCAAATCATACGGGTCGCAGTCCATGGCCGGACCCCTGAAACGCGTGCTGATGCGGTCCGCCGCCAGCGCCATGCGTCATGCCAGGGCACAGGAATGGCACTATGGTCCAGGCTTCGATCCGCAAAAGGCCGCAGCCCAGCATGAGCAGCTGTCCGGCATGGTCGCGGCTTCCGGCGCCGAGATCGAATGGCTGACGGATGCCGATGACGGGCTGGCTGATTCCGTCTTCACCCACGATCCGTCGCTGATGACCGATCATGGCGCGATTATTCTCTCGATGGGCAAGGCATTGCGCCAGGCCGAGCCCGGCCTGCATGAGGCAGCTTACGAGCGCATGGGCATTCCCATCCTTGGGCGCCTTGAAAGCCCTGGCCAGGTGGAAGGCGGCGACTGCGTCTGGGTCGATGCGACCACGCTGGCCGTCGGTCGTGGCGTGCGCACCAACCAGGACGGTATCCAGCAACTCGCTAATCTGCTCTCGCCCAAGGGCATTTCGGTCTTAGGCTTCGACCTGCCGCTCTGGCACGGCGAGGAAGCCTGCCTGCATCTGATGTCGGTGATCAGTCCGCTCGCCGACGATCTGGCGCTGGTCTACGCGCCCTTGCTGCCGGCCGCCTTCTACCAGATGCTGCGGGCGCGCGGCATCACGCTGGTCGAGGGCGATGCCGACGAGTTTTTCGCCTCCAACGGGCTCAGCCTCAACGTGCTGCCGACGGCGCCGCGCCAGGTCATTGCCGTTGCAGGCTTTCCCAAGACGGCGGCTGCCATGCAGGCCGCCGGCTGCGTGGTCTCCATCTTCGAGGCGGATGCGCTCTGCATCGCCTGCGAGGGCGGCCCTACCTGCCTGACGCGGCCAGTGCTGCGCCAATGACCAACATTGGCCCGACCGTCGGCGAGGCGCTCATTTCGCTGCTCGAAGCCCATGGCGTCGACACGGTCTTCGGCATTCCCGGCGTGCACACGGTCGAACTCTACCGGGGGCTGGCGCGCTCCAACATCCGCCATGTCACGCCGCGCCACGAACAGGGCGCCGGCTTCATGGCCGACGGCTATGCGCGCGCCAGCGGCAGGCCGGGCGTCGCCTTCGTCATCACCGGACCGGGGCTGACCAACACCATCACCGCCATGGGTCAGGCGCGTGCCGATTCGGTGCCGATGCTAGTCATCTCCGGGGTTAACGCCACGCCGACCTTGGGCAAGGGCCTCGGCTTCCTGCATGAACTGCCTGACCAGCGCGGCATGATGGAAAAGGTTGCGCTGTTTTCGCAGCGCGTCACCCAGGCCAGCGAATTGCCAGGTGCGCTGGCGCAGGCCTTCGCGCTGTTCTCATCGGCCCGGCCCGGGCCGGTGCACATCGAGATTCCGACCGACGTCATGGTCAAGCCGGCGGACGGCATCTCCGCCATGCTGAGCAATGCGGCACCGCCCGCGCCGGATGGCGTTGCAATTGCCAGCGCTGCCAAACTCATCGCTGCCGCGCGCCGCCCGCTGATCCTGGCCGGGGGCGGCGCCAAGCGGGCCGAAGCGCCATTGCGGCGTCTGGCCGAACGGCTGGGTGCGCCGGTCGTCCAGACCGCCAACGCGCGCGGCCTGCTGCATGGTCATCCGCTTTGCGTGCCGGCCAGCCCCAGCCTGAAGGCAGTGCGGGCGCTGATGGCCGAAGCGGATCTAGTGATTGCCGCCGGAACCGAATTCGGCCCGACCGACTATGACGGCTACAGCGATGGCGGCTTCGTCCTGCCCGTCAATTTGATCCGCATCGATATCGGCGCGGACCAGCTTGCCCGCCGCCCGGCGACGGTTTCGATCCAGGCCGATTGTGCCGAGGCGCTCGAGGCGCTGCTTCCGCAAATCAGCCATGTTCCGGCAAGCGAGGGCGGCCCTTTGCGCGCCGCCGCGGCCCGCAAAGCGGCCTTTGCCGAGCTCAATCCGACGCTGCAGGCGCAGGTGCGCGCCGTCGAGACGATCCGCGACGCGCTGCCTGGCGCACTCATCGTCGGCGATTCGACGCAGCCGATCTATGCTGCCAACCTCTATTATGACCATGATCGACCAGGCGGCTGGTTCAATGCCGCGACAGGTTTCGGCGCACTCGGCTATGGCCCGCCGGCGGCGATTGGAGCTGCCCTTGCTGTGCCCGAGGCGCCGGCCGTCTGCCTCACCGGTGACGGCGGTTTCCAGTTCACGTTGCCGGAGCTGGGCGCCGCGCTCGATGCCGGGGCGCCCGTAATCTTCATCGTGTGGAACAATCGCGGCTATCGCGAGATCGAAACCTCGATGCTCGATGTCGGCGTCGAGCCGGTGGGCGTGTCGCCGGCACCGCCGGATTTCTGCAAGCTGGCTGAGGCCTATGGCATCGGCGCCGAACGGCTTGCCGATATCGACGCTCTGGCAGATGCGCTGAAGCGCGCGCGGGCCACCGGACTGCCGCGCGTCATCGAAATCACGGTTGACTGAACATCGGTGGCGCGAGCTTCCCGTCTCGGCTGGCATGACCCGTGGCTGGCCCGCGGCTGGACGCATGCAAAGACGCAACAACTGCCATGTCGAGATTTCAATTGAGTGATGGCGCGAAAGGCGCGACGCTTCGCGTCGGCGGCGCAAGAAACGACCTAACGATAAAAAAAATGACAGGAGCGGTCCAAGATGACGGAAACCCTTGAAGGCAAGCATATCGTCGTGACCGGTGGAACCGGCGCGCTCGGCGGTGCGGTTGTCGGCAAACTGCTGAGCGACGGCGCGATCTGCCATGTGCCCAATGCCCATGCCGCCGCACCATCGCATTTCCCTTTCACCGCGCATGATCGTGTCAAGCTGGTGCACAATGTCGATCTATCGGACTCCGCCAAGGTCGAGGCGTTCTACAGCCAGGTTCCGGACCTGTGGGGCTCGATCCACCTGGCCGGCGGCTTTACCGCGGCGCCGGTGGAAAAGATCGAGTCGGCTTCCTTCGCCGAGATGATGGATACCAATGCGCGCACCGCCTTCCTGTGCTGTCGTGCGGCGGTGCGCTCGATGCTGGCGTCAGGCACGGCAGGCCGCATCGTCAATATCGCTGCACGGGCGGCATTGGAACCGCGCAAGGGCGCCGGCTCGGTCGCTTACGCCGCCAGCAAGGCGGCGGTGGCAGCAATGACGGTGGCGATGGCCGAGGAGCTGAAGCACAAGGGCATCCTGGTCAACGCCGTGGCGCCGTCGACGCTCGACACGCCGGCAAACCGCGCCGACATGCCGGATGCCGATGTCACCAGATGGGTCAGCCTCGAAGCCGCCGCCGAAGCCATCGCTTATCTGGCCTCGCCGGCCAATCAGGCGATGAGCGGCGCGCTGGTACCGCTTTACGGCAGGGCGTAACCTTCCAACCTTTTACATTGGTCAAAGAAAAACCCCGCCGGATCGCTCCGGCGGGGTTTTGTTTTCGAGCCTATGCGAAGAGGCTTAGCTGCCCTGCTTCTTCAGCGCGGCACCCAGGATGTCGCCCAGCGAAGCGCCGGAGTCGGTCGAGCCGTACTGAGCGACGGCTTCCTTCTCTTCTGCGATTTCCAGCGCCTTGATCGAGACCTGCAGCTTGCGGGTCTTCTTGTCGAAGGCGATGACGCGGGCGTCGACCTTCTGGCCGACGGTGAAGCGCTCGGGGCGCTGCTCGTCGCGATCACGGCTCAGATCTGAGCGCTTGATGAAGGTCTCGATGCCGCTGTCGACCAGCCGCACTTCCAGACCGCCATCCTTGACGCCGATGACTTCGCAGGTGACGACCGCGTTCTTGCGCAGTTCGCCTGAAGTCGCCGCTTCGCCGACCGTATCCTTGGCCAGCTGCTTGATGCCGAGCGAGATGCGCTCCTTGTCGATATCGACGTCGAGCACCTGCGCCTTGACCATGTCGCCGCGATTGTACTCTTCGATGACCTGTTCGCCCGGACGGGTCCAGTCGAGGTCGGAAAGGTGCACCATGCCGTCCACGTCGCCTTCGAGGCCGATGAACAGGCCGAACTCGGTCTTGTTCTTGACCTCGCCCTCGACCTGGCTGCCGACCGGATGGCTCGAGGCGAAAGCCTGCCACGGATTCTCGAGCGTCTGCTTGAGGCCGAGCGAGATGCGGCGCTTGGCCGGATCGACCTCGAGCACCACCACGTCGACTTCCTGCGTCGTCGACAGGATCTTGCCGGGATGCACGTTCTTCTTCGTCCACGACATTTCCGAAACGTGGATGAGACCCTCGATGCCCGGCTCCAGCTCGACGAACGCGCCGTAGTCGGTGATGTTGGTGACGGTACCCTTGATCTTCTTGCCGATCGGGAACTTGGTGCCGATCTCGGACCACGGATCGCTCTCGAGCTGCTTCATGCCGAGCGAGATGCGGTGGGTTTCCTGGTTGATGCGGATGATCTGCACCTTGACCGTCTGACCGATGTTGAGGATTTCGGTCGGATGGTTGACGCGGCGCCACGCCATGTCGGTGACATGCAGCAGACCGTCGATGCCGCCGAGGTCGACGAACGCACCGTAGTCGGTGATGTTCTTGACGACGCCTTCGACAACCTGGCCTTCTTCGAGGTTCTGCACGATTTCCGAACGCTGTTCGGCGCGGCTCTCCTCGAGCACGGTACGGCGCGACACCACGATGTTGCCGCGGCGGCGATCCATCTTGAGGATCTCGAAGGGCTGCGGGTTGTGCATCAGCGGGGAGACGTCGCGGATCGGGCGGATATCGACCTGGCTGCGCGGCAGGAAGGCCACGGCGCCGTCGAGGTCGACGGTGAAGCCGCCCTTGACCTGGTTGAAGATGACGCCTTCGACGCGCTCACCCTTGGTGAACTTCTCTTCGAGACGGACCCAGCTCTCTTCGCGGCGGGCCTTCTCACGCGAAAGCATCGCTTCGCCAAGCGCGTTCTCGATGCGCTCGACATAGACTTCGACGGTGTCACCGACCTTGAGGGTGGTGTCCTTGCCCTTGACGCCGAATTCCTTCAGCGGCACGCGGCCTTCGACCTTGAGGCCGACGTCGATGATGGCCATGTCTTTTTCGATCGCAGTGATCGTGCCCTTGACGACCTGGCCTTCGCCGGAATGGCCTGTGGTAAATGATTCTTCGAGCAGGCTCGCGAAATCATCGCGAGTGGGATTTGCAGCTGACATTGTTTCTCCTGGAATGTCCCGCATCTCAAGCGGGACGGGCGCCGTGGGTTAGCGTTGCGTTAGCCTGCCGGCGTTCCGGGCTACAAAAGCCCTGGGCCGCTCTTTAAGCGGCAACTCCGGCGCATGAAGAATGCTGGCAGGCTGGTTCGTGCCCGATATGGGTGTCTTCTTCGCCTCCGACAACGGAAACGCGAGGGAAAAACCCGGATCAGGCGTTGTCTCTCTTGGCCAACACGTCGTCGATGATCGCCTTGGCTGCGAGAAACGCGGCTTCTATAGCCATTTCGCTGGTATCAAGCAAGTGCGCGTCGGTCGCCGGCTTCAAGGGCGAGTCGGCGCGGCCCATGTCGCGCTCGTCGCGGCGCACGATATCGGCCAGGATTTCGGCGAAATCGGCGGTGCCGCCGATGCTCTCGATCTCGGCCAGCCTGCGCTTCGCGCGCACGTCGGCGCTCGCCGTCACATAGAGTTTGATGTCGGCGTCGGGGCAGACGACCGTGCCGATGTCGCGCCCATCGAGCACCGCGCCCGGCGGCGTCTTGGCGAAGGCGCGCTGCTTTTCCACGAGGATGCGCCGCACGGTCGGGAACACCGCGACCTTCGAGGCCGCCTCGCCGACCGCATGTGCCGACAGCACCGTGCGGTCGAGTTTGGCCAAGTCGACCTGGCGGGCAGCGGTTTCGGCGGCTGAGACATTGTCGAGCGGCAGCGCGTGCTGGATCAGCGCGTAGGCCACGGCGCGATAGGTGAGACCGGTGTCGAGCAGGTTCAGCCGGTAGTGGTCGGCCAGCCGCCGGGCGAGGGTGCCCTTGCCGGCGCCGGCAGGGCCGTCGATGGCGATGGTGAAGGGGATGCTCATTGGCTGGCCGCCGCGATCGAAAGGCGCGATGAAAAAGACAAGCGCCGCGATCCTTCGCACCCCCCTCTGTCCTGCCGGACATCTCCCCCGCAAGGGGGGAGATTGGCAGTATTGGCGCTCCGCTCAATTCTGCAGCGTTGAATGTTGGCGAAACCCGCGATGTCGACTGATCTCCCCCCTTGCGGGGGAGATGTCCGGCAGGACAGAGGGGGGTGCTGTCCCGCCAGCATTCCAGTTTGGCTCCGGCCCATCAACGGTCACCCAATCTCCGCGCCCAACCCCTTCATCAGCCCCATGAACTCCGGAAAGCTCGTCGCGATCATCGCCTGATCATCGATGGTAACCGGCTTTTCCGTGGCCAGCCCCATCACCAGAAAGCTCATGGCGATGCGGTGGTCGAGATGGGTCTGCACGGTCGTGTCCTGGCCGTTGGGGTGTCCACCGAGCCCCTTGCCACCCGGTTTGCCGCGCACGGCGAGCGAAGCTTCGCCCTCGGTGCAGTCGACGCCGTTGAGCATCAGCCCGTTGGCGACGGCCGACAGCCGGTCCGACTCTTTCACGCGCAGCTCTTCCAGCCCCTGCATCAGCGTTTCGCCCTCGGCGAAGCTGGCGGCTACCGCGAGTACCGGATACTCGTCGATCATCGACGGTGCCCGCTCGGGCGGCACGGCGACGCCTTTCAGTTCGGAGTAGCGCACGCGCAGATCGGCCACGTCCTCGCCGCCGGCGTTGCGCGGGTTCAGGATGTCGATCTTGCCGCCCATTTCCTGCAGCGTCAGCAGTAGCCCGGTGCGGGTCGGGTTCATCAGCACGTTTTCGATTGTTATGTCCGATCCCGGCACGATCAGTGCAGCCACCAGCGGGAAGCCGGCTGAGGACGGATCGCCCGGCACGGCGATGGTCTGGCCGGTCAGCTTGCCCTGGCCTTCTATGAAGATGTGGCGCACGCCGCGCTCGTCGGTCTCGACCGACAAATTGGCGCCAAATCCCTTCAGCATCTTTTCGGTGTGGTCGCGCGTCATCACCGGTTCGATGACGGTGGTGATGCCCGGCGTGTTCAGCCCGGCGAGCAGCACCGCCGATTTCACCTGTGCCGAGGCCATCGGCACACGATACGTGATCGGTGCGGCGTGCTTGGGCCCATGCAGCGTGATCGGCATGCGGTCGCCGGGCGTCGCCTTCAGCACCTGCACGCCCATCTGGCGCAAGGGTTCGAGCACCCGGCCCATCGGCCGGCCGGACAGCGAGGCGTCGCCGATGAAGGTGGTTTCCATGTCATAGGTGCCGACAAGGCCCATGGTCAGCCGCGAGCCGGTGCCGGCATTGCCGAAATCGAGCGGGCCTTCCGGCTGCAGCAGCGCGCCGTTGCCGGTGCCACGGATCACCCACTCCGCGCCGCGTTTTTCTATATGCGCGCCCATCGCCTTCATGGCCGCACCCGTGCGCATCACGTCCTCGCCTTCGAGCAGGCCGGTGATGCGGGTCTCGCCGGAGGCAAGGCCGCCGAACATGAAGGAGCGGTGCGAGATCGACTTGTCGCCGGGCACGCGAGCCGTGCCGGAGAGGGCGGATGATTTGCGGGCGGTGGCCGGCTTGGGAGCGGCGGCGTGAGACATGGAATTTCCCTGAACGGAATGCCGGCGGGCCGGCGCTTTTCATTTGTTGCGGCAGTCTCGTATCACGGCGGGCCGAAATGGTCATCCCCCGTGGTCGTCACTGACGCGAGGCCTTCCAATGCATGGTCTTGTGACGCCGGCTTTTCGCTTTGACAGCGCTGCAAACTGTGGTTAAGGGGACCACTCTTTTATTGACGAGGCTTGCCGTGGCAAAAACTGAACTTGGCACAAAACGTATCGACCCGGAGACGGGCCGAAAATTCTACGACCTGAACAAGGACCCGATCGTCTCGCCGTACACCGGCAAGACCTATCCGCGTTCCTATTTCGAGGAAGGCAAGATTGCCGCCCTCGAGGAGGAAGAGGAAGTGGCCGAGAAGGAAGTGGATGCCGAGGAAGAAGAGGGCGTCGAGGTCGTCTCGCTCGAAGAGGCCGACGAGGACGTCAAGGGCGACGACCTGCCGGATCTTGGCGACGACGAGGATGATGTCGATCTCGGCGAAGACGAAGACGATACTTTCCTCGCCGACGAAGAGGAAGAAGACGACGACGTTGCCGACATGATCGGCGTCGGCGACGACGACGACGAGGTCTGATCGGCCTTGAAAGTGGGCGTTTGCAGGCTTTCGTGGCCTGTGGCGAAAAAGCGGCTCTCGAAGGCTTGATATTGACGAAAGGCGGGGTTAGAAGCCGCCTGCACTAACGGCGCGGTCTCCAACCCGCGCCGGATCTCTTCGCCGGAAACGGCGCCGGTTGACTGCCGGAAGTGGGGCCATAGCTCAGTTGGGAGAGCGCTTGAATGGCATTCAAGAGGTCGTCGGTTCGATCCCGATTGGCTCCACCAAACAGTCCCCCTGCAAACTTCCTTGCGGATAATCGCGCCTCCTCAAAGGCTTGCCAGCTCGAGAATGGCTTCATGCTGCTCGATCGCCTGTCCGCCGTAGCCGGGTTTCGGAATGGCGAGGCAGCGGCCCACGGTCCATCAAAGGGTCGCAGCCGATAGTTCGGGTTCGAGCGACGGAGAGAAATTCCAATAACGGCGACGGAATTGGAATAAACTAACTCTACAGAGTTTATAGAATAAGCAATCTGCACTGGCGATCTGGTTTTCTCCGGACAGGACACGCCATGCCCACTCTTTTGCGCTCCCCCTTTACCAAGCCAGCCATATCCGACCAGGCCAGTCGGCGCACGGGAGGCAGGCCATGACCAAAGATATTCCCGAACGCATCAAGGTGCTCTGGTTTCTGCCGACGCATGGCGACAGCCGTTATCTCGGCACGACGGAAGGCGGCAGGGCCGTCGATCTGCCCTATCTGACGCAAGTGGCGAAGGCCGCCGACACGCTGGGCTACTACGGCGTGCTGCTGCCGACCGGCCGGGCATGCGAGGATTCGTGGGTGATCGCATCGGCGCTGGTGCCACTGACAGAGCGATTGCGTTTCCTTGTCGCAGTACGGCCCGGCCTGCAGTCGCCGACGCTCGCCGCGCGCATGACCGCGACGCTGGATCGCATTTCCAACGGGCGCCTGCTGATCAACGTCGTCACCGGCGGCGATCCGCTCGAGAATAAGGGCGACGGCATCTTCCTGTCGCATGCCGAGCGCTATGAGGTGACGCAGGAGTTCCTGCAGATCTACAAGCGGGTGCTGAGCGGCGAGACGGTCGAGCACGAGGGCAAGCATTTCCGCATCGAGGACGGAAGGCTGCTGTTTCCACCGGTGCAGACGCCCTATCCGCCGCTCTATTTCGGTGGCTCGTCCGACGCCGGATCCGCGGTGGCGGCGCAGGAAATCGACAAGTATTTGACATGGGGAGAGCCGCCCGCCGATGTCGAGCGCAAGCTGGATGGCGTGCGCGAACTGGCGCAGAAGGCCGGCCGCAAGCTCTCCTTCGGCATTCGCCTGCATGTCATCGTCCGCGAAACCACCGAAGAGGCGTGGGCCGCCGCCGACAGGCTGATCAGCCGGCTCGACGACACGACGATCGCTTCGGCGCAGAAGGTCTTTGCCCGCATGGATTCGGTCGGCCAGGCGCGGATGAGCGCGCTGCATGGCGGCAACCGCGCCAAGCTCGAGATCGCGCCCAACCTCTGGGCCGGTGTCGGCCTGGTGCGCGGCGGCGCGGGAACAGCGCTTGTCGGCGATCCCGACACGATCGCTGAGCGCATCGACGAATACCGACGCCTCGGCATCGACACGTTCATCCTGTCCGGCTACCCGCATCTCGAAGAAGCCTATCGCTTCGGTGAACTGGTGCTGCCGAAATTGCCGACCGATCATCCGGTCAAACTTGCCGCCTCGTCCGTCAACACCGGCCCGTTCGGCGAGACCATCGCCGGCGATCACCGGCCGAAGTCGCTCGCAAGCGCCTCGTGAACGCGCTGCCTTCGGTCCCGCGATTGCACGTCGCCATAATCGGCGGCGGCTTTTCCGGCTCGGCGGTAGCTTGGCAGCTGGCGCGAAGCTATTGGCCGGAGCGCCTGTCGACTTCCGTGATCGAGCCGCGGCCGGTGCTCGGCGGCGGTCTTGCCTATTCCACCGAGGAGCCGTCGCATCGGGTTAATGTTCCGGCCGCCAGAATGAGCATGGCTCCCGACGATCCGCAGCATTTTGCGCGCTGGTTGACTGGCAGCGGAGAATTGCAACTCGACCCGGACGCCATCTGGAAGAACGGCGATGCCTATCCGCGCCGGCGCGTGTTCGGCCGCTATGTTGCCGAGCATCTGGCGCCCCATCTCAGTTCCGGCGTTATCCGTCATGTCGAGGGTCTCGCGACACGCGTGACGCGTGAGACGGATGGGACGGGCTGGACTGTGTACACGCCCAGCGGATCGGTTGCCGCCGACATCGTCGTCCTGGCAGCGACGCATCCGCAGCCTGGAATTCCCACCGCACTGGCCTCGCTGTCTGAAGCATCGGGTTTCATCGCCGATCCGTACGCGCCAGCCGCGCTTGCCGGGATCGCGCCGGACGCACAGGTGCTGATCGTCGGCTCCGGACTGACTTCGGCCGACATGGTCGCCGAGCTCGACCGCCGTGGCCATCGCGGCCGCATCCTGGCGCTGTCGCGCCGCGGGCTGCGCTCGCGCGGCCACCCGGACATCAGGGGCGAACCCTTCGGCGACTTTGCGTCCGCACCGGCCACGACGGCGCTTGGCCTGCTCAAGAACATTCGCGCGACGCTGGCAGCGGCACATGTGGCCAATGTCAACTGGCAGTCCGTCTTCGACCAGCTGCGCCTGCAGGGCCCGGTGCTGTGGGCCGCACTTGCCCCACCGGAGCGGGCAAGGCTGGTCCGCCAGCTGCGGGTGTTCTGGGACGTGCATCGCTTCAGGATCGCCCCGCAGGTCGCTTCCGTGCTCGACCGCCGCCATGCGGCCGGCACATTCGAAACCATCGCTGCCAGGCTTGTCGCATCGAACGATGAGGACGGCAGCCTGGCTGTCAGCTTTCAACGGCGCGGGCAGACGCGGATCGAGACGACGCGCTTCGATGCCATCATCAACACCACCGGCCCGGCGCATCAGCAGGCGCTACAACTGAACCCGGCATTGCGCTCGCTGACTGAAGCCGGGCTGATCAAGGCTGACCGATACGGGCTTGGCATCGAGACGGGTCTCGACAGCCGCGCCGTCGACCGGGATGGCAGGTCGGTCACGACACTCTTCGTCGCGGGCCCGCTGGCACGAGGGACTTTCGGCGAACTTATGGGCCTGCCCGAGGTCGCCCGCCATGCCCAGAACGTCGCGGCCGAAATTGCAAAGCTGGTCGAAGCGCTGCCGCCGGCCGTCAGTGCCAATGCTGCTCGCGGGCTGACATCGGCAACCTGCTGAGCAGAAATTGGTATTTCCGTCCCATGAGGGCCCCAAAAACGGAAAATCCTTCTTTGTATATATATTCTATAAACATAATAAATAATGGCGAAGACCGGCATCGGTCCGGACCGATCAACGACACGGCCTGAATGGGAGACAGTTTATGGCACACGCAGAAGCCGACCCGATCAAATTCGCCTACTGGGTGCCCAATGTTTCGGGCGGCCTGGTGATTTCCAACATCGAGCAGCGCACCAATCATTCGGCCGAGTACAACCGAAAGCTGGCGCAGATCGCCGAGAAGTCCGGCTTCGACTACGCGCTCAGCCAGATCCGTTTCACCGCCGGCTACGGCGCCGACGAACAGCATGAATCGGTGGCCTTCAGCCATAATCTGCTGGCGGCGACCACGACGCTCAAGGTTATCGCAGCGATCCTGCCTGGACCGTGGAACCCGGCTCTGGCGGCCAAGCAGATCGCCACCATCAGCTACCTGACCAACGGCCGCGTGGCGATCAATCTCGTCTCCGGCTGGTTCCGCGGCGAGTTTCACGCCATCGGCGAGCATTGGCTCGACCATGACGAGCGCTATCGCCGCTCGGAGGAATTCATCCGTGCGCTGCGCGGAATATGGACCGAAGACAGCTTCACCTTCCGCGGCGATTTCTATCGTTTCAACGAATATTCGCTGAAGCCGAAACCGCCGCATCCGCTGCCCGAAATCTTCCAGGGCGGATCGTCACGTGCCGCGCGCGATATGGCATCGCGCGTCTCGGATTGGTACTTCACCAACGGCAACACGCCGGCCGAGATCGCGAAGCAGGTCGACGATATCCAGTCCAAGGCGAGAGCCAACAACCATTCCGTCAAGGTCGGCGTCAACGCCTTTGCCGTCGTTCGCGAGACCGAGGACGAAGCCAAGGCGGTGCTTGCCGAGATCATCGCCAAGGCCAATCCCGAGGCGGTCAACGCCTTTGGCCATGAGGTCAAGAATGCCGGCAAGGCGTCTCCGGAGGGCGAGGGCAATTGGGCGAAATCCTCCTTCGACGATCTGGTCCAGTACAATGACGGCTTCCGTTCGAACCTGATCGGCACGCCGAGGCAGGTCGCCGAGCGCATCGTCGACCTGAAGCGCGCCGGCGCCGATCTCATCCTGCTCGGCTTCCTGCACTTCCAGGAAGAGGTCGAGTATTTCGGCAAGCATGTCATCCCGCTCGTTCGCGAGCTGGAAAACGCCGAGGCGGCAGCGTCGCTGGCGGCAGAGTAGCCCCCACAGCCTGGCCGGACTGGTTCCAGCCAGCAAACGAATGAAGGTTGCCCGGCACGCTCGATCCGTCGAGCGGCCACGGGGACTTGCGCGCCTGCTGAAGACATCGAGGACTGTTGGAATGCCTCTGCCCAGTTACGCCTTAGGAGTGATGGAGGCTTCGGCCTATGCACCGGAAGTCTTTGCGCGTGGCCTGCCGCAGCAGCAGTCCGAGGACTGTGGCGAGCCGGCAGGGTCCGCTGCCGGTGCCGCTTCTCCACTGCTCTCGCTTCGAGGCATCGGTCTGTCGTTCGGCGGCGTCGTGGCACTGGCCGACATCGACCTGTCAGTTCGCCCCGGCGAAATCCGCGCCATCATTGGTCCGAATGGCGCCGGCAAGAGCTCGCTGATCAACGTCATCAGCGGCGTTTATCGGCCGGATCGCGGCCATGTCCAGCTCGACGGCATCTTCTATGCTCAGGTCCCGACGCAGCGGCTGGCGCATCTGGGCGTCGCCAGGACTTTCCAGAACCTTGCGCTGTTCAAGGGTCTCAGCGTCCTCGACAATGTCGCTTCAGGCCTCGCTTACAAGGTCCGCTCCAACTTTGCCGGACAGGTGCTCGGCATCGGCCGCTCGCGTGCCGAGCAGCGCCACTCGCTCAGCCGCGCCGAACAGATCCTCGAATTCCTCGATCTTACCGCTATTCGTGATCGCCTTGCCGGTACACTGCCTTACGGGCTGCAGAAACGGGTCGAACTCGCCCGCGCTCTGGTCGCCGCGCCGCGCCTGCTTTTGCTCGACGAGCCGATGGCCGGCATGACAGCAAGCGAAAAGAGCGAGATGGCGGCCTTCGTCCGCGCCGCGCGCGACCGCTTCGCCACCACCGTGGTGCTGATCGAGCATGATGTCGGCGTCGTCATGGGACTGTCCGACCGCATCGCCGTTCTCGACTACGGCCGTAAGATCGCCGACGCCACACCCGAGGAAGTCAGAAACGACCAGCGCGTCATCGATGCCTATCTCGGCGTCGCCTCGGACAATGAGGACGGGGCGGGCATATGATCGCCGATTTCGACTACCAGTTCTTCATCGAAGTGCTCGTCGGCGGCCTGCTTTCCGGCGTCATGTATTCGCTGGTCGCGATCGGCTTCGTGCTGATCTACAAGACCTCGGGCGTGCTCAATTTCGCGCAAGGCGCGATGCTCTTGTTCGCCGCACTCACCTTCGTCAGCCTTGTCGAGCGTGGGGTTCCGTTCGCGCTGGCGCTGGTGATCACCTTCGCCATCATGGTGGCCATCGGCATCGCCATCGAGCGCACGGTGCTGCGGCCGTTGACCAACAAGCCGCCGATCACCCTGTTCATGGCGACGCTCGGCCTGTCCTACATCATCGAGGGCGCCGCCCAGCTGATCTGGGGCACGCAGGTCCACGGCCTCGATCTCGGCATCGAGGACGTGCCGCTGGAAATCGGCGGCGTGCTGATCAGCCAGTTCGACATCTTCGCCGCCGTGGTCGCCGCCGGCATGGTTGTCCTGCTGTCGCTGTTCTTCCGCTATACCCGCATCGGCCTCTCCTTCCGCGCTGTCGCCGACGACCAGTTCGCCGCACTCGCGGTCGGCCTCAGGCTGCCCTTGATCTGGGCGACAGTCTGGGCCGCCGCCGGGCTTGTCGCGCTGGTGGCGGGACTGCTCTGGGGGGCACGCCTCGGCGTGCAGTTCTCGCTGTCGCTGGTGGTGCTCAAGGCGCTGCCCGTGCTGGTGCTCGGCGGCTTCGATTCCATCCTCGGCGCCATCGTCGGCGGCCTCTTGATCGGCGCCAGCGAGAAGCTCGCCGTGGTCTATATCGGCGCCTAATTCGGCGGCGGCATCGAGCGCTGGTTCGCCTATGTCGTCGCGCGTGTCGTCCTGCTGGTCCGCCCTTCCGGC